>NZ_AMXB01000011.1:0-132639 GCF_000310125.2 Thauera sp. 27 | reverse complement strand
CAGCCGACACACGACGCCGCGCCTGCGCCTCCCGACGACCTCGCCCCACCACCCGAGCCGGTCGCAACCGCCGCGCCGCAGCCCCCCCTGCCAGCCGCGCCCACGCCAGCCCCCGCCGCACGCGTGCAAGTGCCCGAGCCGAAACGCATCGACGGCGTTCTCAGGCGCCCCGACGGCCGTCACACCATATGGCTCGACGGCAAACCCATCGAGCCTGCGCAGGCCGGCCTGAGGATGGTGCCGGGCAACGAACCCGCGCTTGCTCCCAGCGGCCTCAGCGCCCCCCGGCTGCGCGTCGGCGACCTCTGGCCTGCCCCCGCCACGACCGCACACGACACCTCCGACGAGGACGCACGACAATGAGCGCACATCCATCACCACCTCGAGCGCACGGTGGGCAGGCCCTGCTCGCAGCACTCGTGCTCTTGCTGGTACTGGGAGCGGGCGCCCTGCTCGGCGCTGGTGAGTTGCGCACGCGTGCCACCATGCTCACCCACGCCCGCAGCGTCATCGCTCTCGCCCAGGCGCGCGCAGCGCTCATCGGCTACGCCGTCAGCTATGACGAGAGCCACCCGGGCGAGGGCTACGGATTCCTGCCCTGCCCGGACAGCGGCAACACCGGCTCGACACCGATCGGCGCCTGCGGCGCCCGCGGTCAGGGCGCGATCGGCCGCCTGCCCTGGCGGACGCTCGGCCTCCCGGACCTGCGCGACGGCTGGGGGGAATGCCTGTGGTACGCCGTCGCCGGCAGCGTCAAGCACAACCCCAAGGCGCTCATGCTGAACTGGGACAGTCCGGGCCAGTTCGTCGTGCACGGCGCGGACGGCCACCGAATCGCCGCCGCCGGACCGGACGGGCGCGCCGTCGCGATCGTCTTCGCCCCAGGGCCCGCACTGGCCGGCCAAGTGCGCGCACCTGCGAGCGGTCGCACCTGCCCCGGCGGCGACTCGGCCGTCGCCGATCTCGCGCACTACCTCGATGGCGACTATCCGGCCACGGTGGATGGCACGCTCGACGTGTTCTCGGGGGGTAATCTGCCGGGCGCCGACCTGATCGCCTGGATCGGCATCGACGACATCTTCGACGCCCTGCGCCGACGCGCCGACCACGCGGCACGGATCGACGCGCTCATCTCGGACATCGCCTCCGCGCTCGATGCTCGCCTCGCCGAACCTGACTTCACTCACCGCCATTTCGACACGGAGGTCGGCGCACTGCGCTCCGGCGTCCTGCCCAACGCCGCCGACCTAGGACTGCCCGCGGCCGAGCGGGCGCGCATCGACCATTGGCGCGACCAGATCCGCGTCGCCATCTGCACCGACAGCGACGCCTGCATCGAGATCACCTCCTCAGACACTGCCACCACCCGGCACTGCCGCGCGGCGCTGCTGTTCGCCGGCGAACGCATCCGTCACGGCGCTGGCCGCCAACTGCGCGCAACCGCCGCCCAGCGCGCCGATCCCGCACAGTACTTCGAGGGCACGAACGCGCTCCACCTCAAGGCCGGCGTTCCTCGCTTCGAGGGCGCCGAGCGCTTCGCGGCCCACGAGCGCGGACAACCGGCAGTGCAAGACATCGTCCGCTGCCTGTCATGACACAGACGCCCCCGCTCCGCGCTATCGAGAGGCCGAAGCGAGCCCTTGCGCGACACCCCCGAGGCCGCGGCTTCACCCTCGTGGAGCTGGCCATGGTCCTCGTCATCCTCGCCGTACTCGGTGCAGGCCTGCTGGTGCCACTGGGCAGCCGGATGGACGCCCGCGACCGCCAGGCCAGCCTCGAACGCCTCGGCGACATCCAGCACGCCCTCATCGGCTTCGCACTCATCCACGGCCGTCTGCCCTGCCCGAGTACCACCACCGACCCCGCCAGTCCGCTCTATGGCATCGAGGACCCGGCGCCGTGCAGCTTCGCAAGCGAAGGCCGCCTGCCCTGGCGCAGCCTGGCCGTGCCCGCCACCGACGCGTGGGGCTCACCACGCACTGCGGTGGGCGACGACTGGGGCGGGCACTGGCACTACCGCGTCGACCCGCGCTTCGCCGAGGCCCCGATCACCGCCGCCACCCTGCCATCGGCCAACCTTCAGATCCGCGGCCACGACGGCAGCCGCATCACGACCTCCGATTCGCAGGCCGTCGCCATCGTCTACTCCACCGGCCCCAACCGGCGAGCCGACGGCCTCAACGCCAGCTACACCGTAACCGCCCCTCTTTACCAGGCAGGCCCGCCCACACCCGACTACGACGACCTGCTCGCCTGGCTCGGCCGGCCGTTGCTGATTGCCCGCCTGGCACAGGGCGGACGACTGTAGGGCAAGGACACCCGTGTTTTTCATCCACCATCGAAGGAGACCACCATGAACACCAAGCAGGACGGATTCACCCTCGTCGAGATCGCCATCGTGCTGCTCGTCGTCAGCCTGCTGCTCGGCGGCGTCATGAAGGGGCAGGAACTGATCGACAGTGCCAAGGTGAAGAACCTCGGCCAGGATTTCCGCAGCATCCCCGCGATGGTCCATGCCTACCAGGACAAGTACCGCGCCCTGCCCGGCGACGACCGTAATGCACGCATGCATCTGTGCCCAGGCAGCAGCGAGTGCACAGCCCTCGGCAACGGCAACGGCGTCATCGATGGCAACTGGGACGACAGCAGCGGCAGCGAGAGCGTGCGCTTCTGGCAGCACTTGCGCCTCGCCAACGTCGCCAGCGGCAGCACCGACCCAGACGATGCCGGCTTCCTGCCGCGCAATGCGGTCGGCGGCAGGGTCGGCGTCCAGCGCGGCGGCACCGTGCTGGGCATCCCCGGCGCGATGGTCGTGTGCTCGGACGCAATCGTCGGCAAGCTGGTGCGCCAACTCGACATCGCGCTCGACGATGGCAACCCGGCAACTGGATCAATGCGCGCCGGCACGGCTGGCGAAGGCGCACTGGTGCCGATCTCGGCAACCAATCCGCTCGACGACAGCGCCAGCCACACCGTCTGCGCCAGTCTCTGAGCACGGGTAGCGCTTGATATACAATCGGGGGCTCGCACACGGTGCTGCGCGCAGCGATACATTCCATGCGCGTCGCACCGCGCCCCCGCCAGTCTCAAGCATGGACCGCATGGACTCAACTCCAGAAACGGGTGACAGCCGCGCCGTCGCCCTCGCCCGCCGGGTATTGCGCATCGAGGCCGATGCAGTCGCCGCCCTTGCCGACCGCATCGGCGCAGACTTCGAGCGTGCCGTCGACATCATCCGCCAGCGCCACGGGCGCGTGATCGTCACCGGTATCGGCAAGTCCGGGCACATCGCACGCAAGCTCGCGGCTACGCTCGCGAGCACCGGCACGCCCGCCTACTTCGTGCATGCCGCCGAAGCCGCACACGGCGACCTCGGCATGATCACCCCCGAAGACGTGGTCATCGCCCTGTCGAACTCGGGGACGAGCGAGGAAGTGCTCACCATCGTGCCGCTGGTCAAGCGCCAGGGCGCACGCCTGATCTCGATGACGGGACGCCCGGAGTCGCCGCTCGCGGTACAGGCCGACGTCCACCTCGACGCCGCCGTCGCCGAGGAAGCCTGCCCGCTCAACCTCGCCCCCACCGCCAGCACGACCGCCGCACTCGCGCTTGGCGATGCACTCGCGGTTGCCCTGCTCGACGCGCGCGGTTTCGCCGCGGAGGACTTCGCACGCTCGCACCCGGGCGGTGCACTTGGCCGTCGCCTGCTCACCCACGTCGCCGACGTGATGCGCCCCGCCAACGCCGTGCCGCGCGTGCGCCCCGACGCCCTGCTCAGCAGCGCCCTGCTGGCGATGACAGCCGGTGGCATGGGTATGACCGCCATCGTTGACAGCGACGATCGGCCGCAGGGCATCTTCACCGATGGCGACCTGCGCCGCGCGCTCGAGAAAGGCTGCGACGTGCGCAGCGCGCACGTGACCGCGGTGATGAGCCACAATCCGCGCAACATCGGCCCCCAGGCCCTGGCGGCCGAAGCCGCCGAGGTCATGGAGCGCCTGCGCATCAGCCAGCTGCTGGTGGTCGACGGCGACAACCGTCTCGTCGGCGCGCTCACGACTCACGACCTGATGCGCGCCAAGGTGATCTGAGTGATCGACACCTGGCGCCTCTACCCGGTTCTCGCCCTCGCCGCACTGGCAGGCGCCTCGCTCTGGCTCGAGCGCATCACCCGCATCGAAGAGCCGGTTGCCGCGGTCGAGCATGGCGGTCCGGACTTCGTCGCCGAACACACCCGCCTGGTGGGGTTCGGTGAAGACGGCCGGCAGCGCTACGAACTGCTCGCCGAGCGCCTCGAGCACTTCCCTGGCAGCGACATCACCCGACTCCACGAACCGCGCCTGCACATGCAGGACGCACAACGCGACACCCACATCAGCGCCACGCGCGGCGACGTCTCCCCAGGGGGCGAGCGCGTCGATCTCGAAGGCAAGGTGCAGGTCCGCCGTCCTGGCTCCGCGGACGCCCTGCCACTCGCACTCGACTCCGAAACGCTGACGGTGTGGCCCGACGCCCACCGCGCCCAGACCGACTCCCCGGTGGTCCTGATGCGCGGCGACAGCCGGGCCACCGCCCAGGGCATGCGCGCCGACAACCTGTTCGGCACGCTCGAACTGACCGGCGAGGTCCGCACCCACATGCCTCGCCGCCAAGGACCCTCCTCATGAAGCACACTCATCGCATATCCCTCACCCGTTGCCTGGCCACCCTGGGGGTGGCAGCGCTCGCCGCATTTTCCGCCCCTGCCATCGCCGAGAAGGCCGACCGCGAGCAGCCGGTCAATATCGAGGCCGACCGCCTGACGGTGGACGACCGCAACAAGGTGCACGTGTTCGAGGGCAACGTGATCCTGTCGCAGGGCTCACTGACGATCCGTGGCGACAAGCTGGTCGTGACCCAGGACGCCGCGGGCTTCCAGAACGGCGTCGCCACCGCCACCGGCAACCGCCTGGCCACCTTCCGTCAGCGCCGCGAAGGCACTACGGATCAGTACGTCGAAGGCGAAGCCGAGCGCATCGAATACGACAGCCGCAGCGAGAAAGCGCGCCTGTTCAACCGCGCCCGCGTCACCAGCGGCGGCGATCAGGTCAGCGGCCACTACATCGAATACGACGCCATCACCGAGAACTACCTGGTCACCAACGCCCCCGGCAGCCAGCCGGGCGCACCATCCAGCCGGGTGCGTGCCGTGATCCAGCCCAAGTCGGACGGCCAACAGTAAGCGCACTCGACCTTCTTCCACCGACACGCAGCACCCCGACAACAGGAGAACCCATGAGCTTTGAACTGATCATCGCCGAGAAGCGCGGCCGCGTCGGCCTCATCACCCTGAATCGCCCCAAGGCACTCAACGCCCTCAACGATCAGGTCGTCGACGAGATCACCGCCGCGCTGAACGACTTCGAGTCCGACGAAGGCATCGGCGCCATCGTCATCACCGGCTCCGAAAAGGCGTTCGCCGCTGGTGCCGACATCGGCGCGATGGCTACCTTCTCCTACATGGACGCCTACAAGAGCGAATACATCACCCGCAACTGGGAACGCGTGAAGACCTGCCGCAAGCCGGTCATCGCCGCAGTGGCGGGCTTCGCCCTGGGCGGCGGCTGCGAGCTGGCGATGATGTGCGACATCATCATTGCCGCCGACAGCGCGAAGTTCGGCCAACCCGAAGTCAAGCTCGGCATCCTGCCGGGTGCAGGCGGCACGCAACGCCTGCCGCGCGCGGTCGGCAAGGCCAAGGCCATGGACCTGTGCCTGTCCGCCCGCTTCATGGATGCCACCGAAGCCGAGCGCGCCGGTCTGGTGTCGCGCGTGGTGCCGGCCGACAGACTCCTCGACGAGGCCCTGGCCGCCGCCGAGACCATCGCCAGCTTCTCGCTGCCGGTGGTGATGATGATCAAGGAATCGGTCAACCGCGCCTTCGAAAGCAGCCTCAACGAAGGCCTGCTGTTCGAGCGCCGCGTCTTCCACGCCGCTTTCGCCCTCAACGACCAGAAGGAAGGCATGGCCGCCTTTGTCGAAAAGCGCAAGGCCAACTTCACCCACGACTGATCGCTCACCCCCCTTCTGCACTGCGGCAAGGCCATGCCACGCCGCAGTGCCTTGGTCATCGGCCCGCAACAAGGGTGTTGCACACTGCATGTGGATCGCTCGGCAGACCAAGCGTTTGCTGGGCCGGACAGCGGCGCACATGATTGGATAAAGCAATCGAATAGCGATTGTGCGATGCACAAATTTTCGCTTGACAGCTTGAGGCGCCTCCGTATAATCCGAACCATGCTGCAACGCAACATGTGGCATGAAACCACGATGTGCATGCAATCCGGGCTTGATTACAGGAGATTCAAATGAGCAACTTCACCACCCCCGAGCAGTTCGCCGCCGCCAACAAGGCCAACATCGAGACCCTGCTGACCCTGGCCAACACCGCCTTCGCCAGCGCCGAGCGCCTCGCTGCCCTGAACCTGAACACCGCCCGCTCGATCCTCGAGGACGGCGTTGCCAACACCAAGACCCTGCTCGCCGCCAAGGACGTCCAGGAACTGGTGAGCCTGCAGGCTTCGCTGGCCCAGCCGATCGTCGAGAAGGCCGTCGCCTACGCTCGCAGCGTCTATGAGATCGCCTCGCAGAGCCAGGAAGAAATGTCCAAGGTCTTCGAAGGCCAGGTCGCCGAGCTGAACAAGGGCGTCGCTACCGCCCTCGACAAGGCTGCCAAGTCGGCGCCCGCCGGTTCGGACGTCGCCGTCGCCGCCGTCAAGTCGGCCATCGCCGCCGCCAACAGCGCCTACGACAGCATGAGCAAGGCTGCCAAGCAAGTCGCCGAGATCGCCGAAGCCAACGTGGCTGCCGCGACCAACGCCACCGTCAAGGCCGTCAGCACCACCGCCAAGACCACCTCCAAGAAGGCTGCCTAAGCTTCCTCGGTAAAGGTCTGACGAAGCGGCCCCTCATCGAGGGGCCGTTTTGCGTTTACCGCCCGCCGACGCATCAGTCGTATTTGATGTAGCGGAAGCGCTGGTCATCATTGGGAGTGCCTTCAAGCACACCCCCCTCGCGGCCGGGTTGCCACTGGATCAGCGCCTCGATCCTGCTGGCGAGCGCGAAGTCGCGCTCGGTCACCCCTTTCGCGGAATGGGTGCACAGTTTCACGATCACGAAGGCATAGGACACAACAAGGTCCGGGTGATGCCAGGCCGCTTCGGCAAGGTGGCCGACGGCATTGACGACCATCAGCGTGCCCTTCCAGCCTTCCGTGCGGTACTTGCGCCGGATCCAGCCATTTTCGTAATACCAATGCGGCAGTTCGCGCGCCAGGCGCTGGCGAATCTCATCCTCGCCCAGCGCGGGCAGTGTGTCGCTCATATCGACCTCCTGCGGGTTCGGGCTTTCAATGTAGCCCGCGGTGCAGCGCACGTCCAAGGCGTAGATGAGAGGCCGTCGAAGCCCCCCCCGTGACGACGAAAAGCTCGCGGCTGGCGCCACTCCCACCGGGGGAGAGACCCGCGGCGGCGGGCTTTGCTGTAGGAGCGGCGCGAGCCGCGAGCTTTTCGGGCACGCCACAAAAGACTATCGCCTTCAAACCCTCGCGGCTGACGTGTAACCAGATCAGGCTTCGGGCGCGCCCGTGCCACCGTCCTGGTCATGCACAGCCGACGCCTCGCCGGCATAGTGATGAGGGAAAAGCCTCTGCATCTCGCTCTCGACCCAGGCCTCGGCGCGCGCGTTGATCTGCTCTGCCTTCACGCCCTTGACGTCGATCACCGGACCAATGCTGACGATGATCTCACCAGGGCGCTTGACGAAGGCATTGCGCCGCCAGAACTCGCCCGCATTGTGCGCCACCGGGACCACCGGCACGCCCGCACGCTTGGCGAGGATGGCGCCGCCCGGCTTGTAGCGCTTCACCGTCCCCGGGGCAACACGCGTACCCTCGGGGAAGACGACAACCCATAGACCCTCCTTCAGGCGCTCGCGGCCCTGCTCGACAACCTGGGCGAGCGCATCCTTGCCCGCATTGCGATCGATCGCAATGCCCGGAATGCTTGCCAAACCCCAGCCAAAGAATGGCACGCGCAACAGCTCGCGCTTGAGCACGAAGCACAGCGGCGGAAAGATCTGCTGCAGCGCGATCGTCTCCCATGCGGACTGATGCTTGGACAGCACCACGGCCGGGCCGGCAGGCATGTTCTCGGCACCGATCACCCTGTAGCGGATACCGAGAACATGGCGGATCACCCACATCATCACCGGCACCCAGGACGTGATCAGGCGATGGCGGGTCATCGGCGGTAGCCAGAAGATCAGCGTGGCAAAGATCGCATAGGGCACGGTGATCAGTGTGAGCAGTATTGCGAACAGGAATGAGCGGATGAGATGCACAGTGTGGTCCAGGCGTCATTGGGCGCAGATCGCACCGCCCTGACGGTGCGCCTGCCATGAGTTTCAGGCCGTGAGCGTAGCGGCCACGGCGTCGAGATCGGGGAAGATCCGGGTCGAGGGCGGCAGTTCGGGACTGTCCTTGGTGTGCAGCCCCTTGCCCGTCAACACGAGGAAGGGCTGGCAACCTGCGGCAACCCCCGCCTGCAGGTCGCGCAGGCTGTCGCCCACGCAGGGTACGTCCTGCAGCGCGACATTGAAGCGCTCGGCAATCTGCAGGAACAGGCCGGGCTTGGGCTTGCGGCAGTCGCAGGTGGAGTCCGCCGCATGCGGACAGAAAAAAACCGCATCCAGGCGACCGCCGACCTGCGCCAGGCTGCGCACCATGCGGTCATTGATGGCATTTAGCGTATCCATGCCGAACAGGCCGCGCCCCACGCCGGACTGGTTGGACGCCACCACCACGCGCCAGCCCCACTGGTTGAGGCGCGCGATCGCCTCGAGCGAGCCGGGGATCGGCTTCCATTCTTCGGGCGACTTGATGAACTGCTCGGAGTCGACGTTGATGACGCCGTCGCGGTCGAGAATGATGAGCTTCATCTGCAGACTCCCTGGGATGCATACATACCCGCGACGGCGCGCGCCGCGGGTCTCGTGACGCTCAGGCCGACAGGCGCGAGATATCAGCGACCTGGTTCATCAGGCCAGCCAGTTGCGCCAACAGCGCAAGGCGGTTGGCACGGGTCAGCGGCTCTTCTGCCATCACCATGACGTCCTCGAAGAACTGGTCGACCGCCGCACGCAGGCCGGCGAGCGCACACAGCGCCGCAGTGTAGTCCTCGTTGGCGACATGTGAGCGCACCAGCGGCGCGACTTCGACCACCTGACGGAAGAGCGCCTTCTCGGCCTCCTCCTGCAGCAGTGCGAGATCGGGCTCGCCCGGCGCACCCTCGGCCTTCTTCAGGATGTTGACGATGCGCTTGTTGGCGGCCGCCAGAGCCTCGGCCTCGGGCAGCGCGCGGAAAGCCTCCACCGCGGCGAGCTTGGCGGGCACCAGATCGATGCGTACCGGCTTGAGCGCGAGCACGGCGTCGATCACCGCGCCGTCGCGCCCTGTCTCTCGCAGCAGGTTCTTCAGGCGCTCGAACATGAAATCCTGCAACTGCGCGGCGAAACCCTCGGCGGTCAGCAGACCGGGCTTGAAGCCGGCGGCAGCGGTGTCGATGAGCTTGGGCAACTCGAGCGGCAGCGGCGCTTCGATGAGGATGCGCAGCACGCCGAGGGCTGCGCGGCGCAGCGCAAACGGGTCCTTGTCGCCCGTCGGCACCATGCCTATGCCGAAGAAGCCGGCCAGGGCGTCGAGCTTGTCGGCCAGTGCCACCGCAGCGGCGACATTGCCCGCGGGCAACTCATCGCCGGCAAAGCGCGGCTGGTAATGGGCCTGGATGGCATCGGCCACCACCTGCCCCTCGCCGTCGGCGAGCGCGTAGTAGCGGCCCATGATGCCCTGCAGCTCGGGGAATTCGCCCACCATGTCGGTGACGAGGTCGGCCTTGGCCAGGCGTGCGGCGCGCTTGGCCGCGGCGACGTCGCCGTGCAGTTGGGCGACGATCGCGCCGGCCAGGGCTTCGAGGCGCTCGACACGCTCGAGCTGACTGCCGAGCTTGTTGTGATACACCACCGGCGCCAGGCGCGGCAGGCGAGCCTCGAGCTTCTGTTTCTTGTCCTGCTCGAAGAAGAAGCGCGCGTCCGAGAGCCGCGGGCGCACCACGCGGGCGTTGCCGGCGACGATGTTGCTCGGGTCGGCCACCTGCATATTGGAGACGATCAGAAAACGGTTGAGCAGTTTGCCGGCGCCGTCGAAGAGCGGAAAATACTTCTGGTTGGCGCGCATCGTCAGGATCAGGCACTCCTGCGGCACGGCAAGGAACTCGGCCTCGAACTCGCCCACATACACCGTCGGATGCTCGACCAGCGCCGCGACCTCGTCGAGCAGGTCGGCATATTCGTTGAGCAGCGCGCCCTGCTTCGCGGCCTCGGCGAGCAGCTGGCGCTCGATGTTGGCGCGGCGCTCGGCGAAGTTGGGAATGACCTTGCCCTCGGCGAGCAGCGTGGGCTCGTAGGCATCCGCAGTCGCGATGTCGATGTCGCCGCGACTCATGAAGCGGTGGCCACGCGTGGTGCGCCCCGAGTCCAGGTCGAGCACGCGGCCCGGCACCACATCGGCGCCGTGCAGGAAGGTGAGCTTATGCACCGGGCGCACGAAGGTCGCGTCGCCGTCGCCCCAGCGCATGACCTTGGGAATCGGCAGCGCCTTGATCGCGTCCTGCACGATCGCCGACAGGACGTCGGCGAGCTTGGCGCCCGGCACCATGGCGGTGTGGAACAGCGCCTCGGCCTTGCCGTCCATGCGGCGCTCGAAGCCGGCGACGGCCCCCACCGGGATGCCCTTGGCTTCCATCTTCTTGAGCAGCGCCGGCGTCGGCTTGCCCTCGGCGTCGAGTGCCACGGACACGGGCATCAGCTTCTCGGTGACCTCCTTGGCAGCGGCCTCTGAGGCCACCTTCGCAACCGTCACCGCCAGCCGGCGCGGGCTGGCGAAGGTGTGGAAGGCGGCGTCGGCAGGCGCCAGCCCCTTGGCCTTGAGGCCATCGGCGATCCGGGTAGCGAAAGTCTCGCCCAGGCGCGGCAGGGCCTTGGGCGGCAGTTCTTCGGTGAGCAGTTCAACGAGCAGGGTCGCGCTGGTCATCACGCGGCCTCCTTGGTGGTATTCAGCATCGGGAAGCCAAGGGCTTCGCGGGATTCGAAATAGGCCTGGGCGACGGCGCGCGACAGGTTGCGGATGCGGCCGATATAGGCGGCGCGCTCGGTCACCGAGATAGCGCCGCGGGCGTCGAGCAGGTTGAAGGTGTGCGCGGCCTTCAGCACCATCTCGTAAGCCGGCAGCGCGAGGCCGACTTCCATCACGCGCCTGGCCTCGGATTCGTAGTTGTTGAACAGCGAGAACAGGAAGTCGACGTTGCTGTGCTCGAAGTTGAAGGTCGACTGCTCGACCTCGTTCTGGTGATAGACGTCGCCGTAGGTCACCTTGCGCCCGTCCGGCGCGATCGACCACACCAGGTCATAGACGTTTTCAACGCCCTGCAGGTACATCGCCAGGCGCTCGATACCGTAGGTGATCTCGCCCAGCACCGGCTTGCAATCGAGGCCGCCGACCTGCTGGAAATAGGTGAACTGGGTGACTTCCATACCATCCAGCCACACTTCCCAGCCCAGGCCCCAGGCGCCGAGGGTGGGGTTCTCCCAGTCGTCCTCGACGAAGCGGATGTCGTGCACCATCGGGTCGATGCCGAGCGCGCGCAGGCTGTCGAGGTAGAGCTCCTGGATGTTCAGCGGCGAGGGCTTCAACACCACCTGAAACTGATAGTAGTGCTGCAGGCGGTTGGGGTTCTCGCCATAGCGGCCGTCCTTGGGGCGGCGCGAGGGCTGAACGTAGGCAGCGTTCCAGGGCTCGGGGCCGATGGCGCGCAGGAAGGTGGCGGTATGGCTGGTGCCGGCGCCCACCTCGAGGTCGTAGGGCTGCAGCAGCACGCAGCCGCGCTCGCCCCAAAAGTGCTGGAGCGTGAGGATGACTTGCTGGAAGGTCGGTTTCACGAGTCGGGATTCGGTGGTCATGGTCTCGGGCAGCCTCCGGGCTGCGCAGCGCACGCAAAGACCGTGATTTTACCGGGCTTCGGCAAGTGCGGGGGCTTCGGCTCGGCGCAATCGCGCCGAAGCCCTCACCCGCTCGACCCGGCGCGGGCGCGATCGCCTTCAACCCCTCGCGGCTGGCGCCGCTCCCACGGGGGAATCGAGCGCGCGACGCCCTGCTGTAGGAGCGGCGCGAGCCGCGAGCTTTTCGTCACAGCCGACCACGCCCATCACCTTCAACCCCTCGCGGCTGGCGCCGCTCCTACGGGGGAATCGAGCGCGCGACGCCCTGCTGTAGGAGCGGCGCGAGCCGCGAGCTTTTCGTCACAGCCGACCACGCCCGTCACCTTCAACCCCTCGCGGCTGGCGCCGCTGCTACCGAGGGTCGCGGCGGGTGGTTATGCGCTCAAACCCTCCGGCGGGAAAGAGGGAGCGCGGCGATGACGAGGAGCGCGACAATCAGGGCAAGGCCATCGCCCCAGCGGGCGTAGGGGGTCATACCGTTGAAGCCCTGAACCTGCACGCGCAGCACGCCACGCTCGAACTCGGGCAGCACGCCGGCGACCCGGCCGTCGGGCTGGACCAATGCGGTCATGCCGGTGTTGGTCGCGCGCAGCATCGGCCGCCCGGTCTCGAGCGCGCGCACGCGCGCGATCTGCAGGTGCTGCGGCTGGGCAAGCGAATCGCCGTACCAGGCCAGATTGGAGAGGTTCAGCATCAGCGTGGCCTGTGGCAGGGCGCGGATCAGCTCCGCGCCGAACAGGTCCTCGTAGCAAATATTGATCGCCACCCGCTGCCCATCGATCAGCATGGGCGGCTGATCGGGCGCGCCACGAGTCTGGTCCGCCATGGGAATGTCGACCAGGCGGTAGAACCAGCCGAACAAGGGCGGCGAGTACTCGCCGAACGGCACCAGGTGCTGCTTGGCGTAGTGCTGCTCCGGCGCGCGCCCCAGGCTCATCGCGGCGTTGTAGATCCGTCCCGCCTCGTCACGCCGGAATACGCCGAGCACAAGGTCTCCACCGGCCTCGCGTGCAAGCTTTGCGAGCACCTCCAGGTAGCCCGCAGGCAGGCGTTCGAGCAAGGTGGGCAAGGTGGTCTCGGGCAACACCGTGATCGCGGGAGGCGCCGGTCGGCCAAACTGCTCGCGTACGAGATCAAGGTTGACCTGCAGCACATCGGCGAAATGATCGGGATCCCACTTCAGGCTTTGGGCAAAGTTGGTCTGCACCAGCGCGACCTCGAGCGGCTCGCCAACGGGCTGTGTCCACGCCCGCCCCTGCAGGCCAGCCCCGGCGGCGAGCACCACGACCGCAGCCAACACGGCCGGCCAGGCACGCACAGCGCTGGCCGCGCTGGCGACAAGCGCCGCCAGGAAGGCAACGAGCCCGCCCACACCGTACACGCCGACCACCGCCAGCCAGCCGCCGAGCGGACTGGGCGGCGTCTGCGAATAACCGATGGCCAGCCACGGGAAGCCGGTGAATACGACGCCGCGCAACCATTCCGCAAGCAGCCACAAGGCGCCGAACAACACGGCCTGGACCAGCCCGTGCGCCAAGCCCAGCCGCCGACGCAGGGCGACGAAGACGCCACCTGCCAGTGCGGGATAAAGCGCGAGGTAGGCACAGAACAGCGCAATGGCGAGCGCAGCGAGCGGGATCGGCATGCCGCCATAGCGCTCGAGCGCGACATACAGCCACGACACACCACCGATGAATGCACCGAAACCCCAGGCAAAGCCGAGCGCGAAGCCCTGGCGCCAGCACCCGGCACGCCCGAGCAGCCAGGCCAGCACGGCCAGGCTCGCGAAGGCAAGCGGGAACAGCCCGAAGGGCGCAAACGCGAATACCGACGCGCCGCCCGCGAGCAACGCGGCAAGCAGGGCGACACGCATCACTCGGCGGCGGGCTCGGGCTGCGGCAGATGCTCGACGACCAGGGTGTAGACCCGCCGGCTGTCGGCGCGCAGTACCTGGATCTTCAGACCCTCGAGCTCCACGGCTTCACCGCGCTTGGGCAGACGCCCGAAGTGGCGTATGACGAGACCGCCAACGGTGTCGTATTCCTCGTCGCTGAAGTGGGTGGCGAACGCTTCGTTGAAGTCCTCGATCTCGGTCGTGGCCTTCACACGGTAGCGACCGCTGTGATCGAGGCGGATGCTGTCGCCGACCTCGTCGAAGTCGTACTCGTCCTCGATATCGCCGACGATCTGTTCGAGCACATCCTCGATGGTGACCAGCCCGGCCACGCCGCCGTACTCGTCGACCACGATCGCCATGTGGTTGCGCGACACCCGGAACTCGCGCAACAGCACGTTGAGGCGCTTGGACTCGGGCACGAACACGGCAGGACGCAACATGTCGCGCAGGTCGAATTCGCGCCCGGCGAAGTAGCGCAGCAGGTCCTTGGCAAGCAGAATGCCGGCGACATCATCCTTGCCGTCACCAATGGCGGGGAAGCGCGAATGCGCGGTGTCGATGGCGAAATTGACGATCGCGTCGATCGGATCGTCCAGGTGCACGCAGTCCATCTGCGCGCGCGGAATCATCACGTCACGCACCTGCATGTCGGACATCTGCAGGGCGCCTTCGATGATGGAAAGGGCATCGGCGTCGATCAGGTTGCGATCGAAGGCCGCGTGCAATTGCGCGAGGAGTTCTTCGCGATCTTCCGGCTCGCGCGAGAGAAAGGCCGAAAGTCGCTCAAGTAACGACGGTTTAGGGGAACTGTCCATTTTTTGGGTCGGGGTCTCCACTCAAGCCCAGGGGTCGTGCAATTCAGCCTCGCGCGCACCGCGCTCAGGCATAGGGGTCTGCATAGCCCAGCCCGCGCAGGACGTCGGTTTCGAGCCGCTCCATCACCGCTGCCTCAGCCTCATTCTCGTGGTCATGGCCCTGCAGGTGGAGCATGCCATGCACGACCAGGTGCGCGAAGTGAGCTTCGGGCGTCTTGCCCTGCACCGCTGCCTCGCGCATCACCACCGGCACGCACAGCACGAGATCGCCCGCGAGCACGGCGCTGTTGTCCTGCGCCGGCAGCGACAGGTCCTCACCGTCAGCATAGGCGAAGGTAAGCACATTGGTAGCGTAGTCCCTGCCGCGGTAGGCACGGTTGAGCTCGCGCCCCTCCTCTTCGCCGACCAGGCGCACGGTGACCTCGGCATCCTGCTGCAGCGCGGCCTGCGCCCAGCGCCGGATGTGGTTTTTCTTGGGGGCGTTGGCCTTGTCCTCGCCCTCCACCGCCTTCTGCACGGACAGCCGGAGCGCCGGCGGGCGGGCGTGCTCGGTCAACCCGGGCACATCGACGAAGCTCATGTCATGATGCACGTCGACACGCAAGGTGAGCAGATTGCAGGCGCCGGGCTGCAGCGACAGCATCGGCACCGCGGCCGCGTCGTCGGCATCGGCCTCGATCTCGAGATCGCCCCAGGCGCGCTCGGGGAAAGCGAGCACCAGCTTGCGGCCATCGCCAAAGTCGATCTCGAGCCGCTCCGCCTTCAAGCGCGTGGCCTTGCCTTCGGCGTCGATGGCGACGAGCTTCGGCTTGCCTGCTGTCGCCGCGATCCCCTTGTCCTGCCCTGCGTCCTGCTTACTCCCCGTCTTCGGCATCCTGTGATTCCTTGTCCTGCTGTTGTTGGGCGCGTGCCGCCACCCTGGCCTGCTCGATACGCGCACTTTCGCGGTCGTAAGCATCCACGATGCGTGCGACAAGCGGATGACGCACCACGTCTTCCTTGGCGAACTCGGTGAATGCGATGCCGCGCACGTCCGCCAGCACCTTGCGCGCCTCCTTGAGGCCGCTGCGCTGGCCGCGCGCCAGGTCGACCTGGGTGAGGTCGCCGGTCACCACCGCCTTGGCACCGAAGCCGATGCGGGTAAGGAACATCTTCATCTGCTCGGGCGTGGTGTTCTGCGCCTCATCGAGGATGATGAAGGCGTTGTTGAGCGTGCGCCCGCGCATGAAGGCGAGCGGCGCGATCTCGATCAGGCTGCGCTCGAAGAGCTTGCCGACGCGGTCGAATCCCATCAGGTCGTAGAGCGCGTCGTAGAGCGGGCGCAGGTAGGGGTCGACCTTCTGCGCCAGATCGCCGGGCAGGAAACCCAGGCGCTCGCCGGCTTCGACCGCCGGGCGGGTGAGGATGATGCGCTCGACCAGGTCGCGCTCGAAGGCGTCCACCGCGCTCGCCACCGCAAGATAGGTCTTGCCGGTACCGGCCGGGCCGATACCGAAGGTGATGTCGAACTCCTGGATGTTCTTCAGGTATTCCACCTGGCGCGGGGTGCGGCCGTGCAGTTCGGTGCGCCGCGTCATCAGCACGGGGGCGGGCTGCAGCGGATCGGCGCCGGCGCCACGGCTGCCGATCTCGATCAGGCCGAGTTGCACATCGTCGAGCGACAGGTCCTTGTCGGCGCGCTCGTAGAAGTGCTTGAGCGCCATCTCGCCGCGCAGCACCTGGCTGGGGTGGCCGTTGAGGGTGAAGTGCTCGCCGCGCCGGCTGACCGTGATGTCGAAGGCGTTCTCGATCTGGCGCAGGTTCTCGTCCAGCACGCCGCACAAGCGGGCCAGCCGGGGGTTGTCCACCGGCTCGAAGAAGACTTCCAGGGTTTTCGCCATTCAGGATTCCCGAACGATGATCTCGCCGCGCAGGCTATGCGGCAGCGCAGCAGTGATGCGCACATCGATGAACTGGCCGATCAGGCGGTCACGATTGGGCGAATCGGAAGGGAAGTTGACCACGCGGTTATTGTCGCTGCGGCCCATCATCTCGACCTCGGCGTTCTTCTTCGCCGCACCCTCGACCAGAATGCGCTGCACCGTGCCGACCATGGCCTCGCTGTTGGCCTGGTACTGCTCGTCGATGCGCTTCTGCAGGCGGGCCAGCCAGGCGAGCTTGGACTCCTGCGGCACGGGGTCTTCGAGGTCGGCCGCCGGCGTGCCGGGACGGGCGCTGTAGACGAAGCTGAAGGAGCCGTCGAAGCCGATATCGTCGATCAGCTTCATGGTCTTGTCGAAGTCCTCTTCGGTTTCGCCCGGAAAGCCGACGATGAAGTCCGAGGTCAGCGACAGGTCCGGCCGTGCCGCGCGCAGCTTGCGCACGACGGACTTGAACTCGATCACCGAGTAGCCACGCTTCATTGCCGCCAGCACGCGGTCCGAGCCCGACTGCACCGGCAGATGAAGCTGCGACACCAGCTTGGGGATCTTCGCGTAGCAGTCGATCAGGCGCTGCGTCATCTCGCGCGGATGCGAGGTGGTATAGCGGATGCGCTCGATGCCGGGGATCTCGGCCACGCATTCGAGCAGGAAGGCGAAATCACCAACGTCGGCGCCGTCCTCGCCATCCTCGCGCGTCAGCACGCCGCGCCAGGCGTTGACGTTCTGGCCGAGCAGGGTCACCTCCTTGACGCCCTGAGCGGCCAGGCCGGCGATCTCGGCCAGCACATCCTCGAGCGGGCGCGACACCTCGTCGCCTCGGGTGTAGGGCACGACGCAGAAGGTGCAGTACTTGGAACAGCCTTCCATGATCGACACGAAGGCGCTCGCGCCCTCGACACGTGCCGGCGGCATGGCGTCGAACTTCTCGATCTCGGGGAAGGAGATATCCACCTGCGAGCGCCCGGTCTGCTTGCGCGCCTCGATGAGCTTGGGCAGACGGTGCAGGGTCTGCGGCCCGAACACCACGTCCACATAAGGCGCGCGCTTGACGATGGCCTCGCCTTCCTGGCTGGCCACGCAGCCGCCCACGCCGATGATCAGCCCCGGCTTCTGCTGCTTGAGCAAGCGCACGCGGCCGAGGTCGTGGAACACCCGCTCCTGCGCCTTCTCGCGCACCGAACAGGTGTTGAAGAGGATCACATCGGCCTCTTCCGGGTTATCGGTCTTGACCAGTTCTTCGTGGGCGCCGAGCACGTCCGCCATCTTGTCGGAGTCGTACTCGTTCATCTGGCACCCGAAGGTGCGGATGTAGAGCTTTTTCATGATGAGAGGGAAATCACTGCGGGGCGGGATGCGAGCGGCGCGAACATCGCGGGCCGCTCAGCGTGTGGGCGCGGACGCCGCGACCTCTTGCGGGGTGAGGACCCACACCCGGTGCACCTGGCCGTTGTTGTCGAGCAGCATCCGCACGATGTATTCCCCACCGATGTGCGAGGGGAGCACGATTCGGTTGTGAACGTCGCGGATCTGCGCACCGGGACTCAGCAGCAGCACCGCCTCAACGTCCTTGCCATTGACCTTGCCCTTCACCTGGACCTTGCCAGGCTGGGCGAACGCCATCTTCACCAGGAACGCAGCCTCGGGGATGTTGCGCGGTAGCGCCGCAGACACCAGGCCGGGCAATACACCGAGCACCAGGAACAGCAGGGCAGGAAGAGATAACGGGCGCAAGGACAGACCGGAACGAGCCGGAACCGAAAAGGACAGGCGTCGAATGATCCCCGATCCCCCCTGCCCTGTCAATGCAAAAGCCTTATAAATCAAGACTTCGATGAGACCCTGACGCCACCGCCCCGACAACACCCCCGGACACGCCAAGCCATCAAACCTGTTGACGCCTACTCACCTGAACCGCTATATTCGCGAGCTCGGTTGGTGATGTAGCTCAGACGGTTAGAGCGACGGATTCATAACCCGTAGGTCGGCGGTTCGATTCCGCCCATCACCACCAAAAAATTCAGGGGCTTGCAGCGATGCAAGCCCCTTTGCTTTTCTGCCGGGTCTTGTCGAAACCGGCTGGTGCGAGTGTGGTCTGTGCGCCGTTCGGCCCGAACCCACCAGCCCAGCCGCCGCGGCTCAAACCTTGAAGCGCTCGACCTGACGCCGCATCTGCGCCGCAACGCCTTCCATTTCCTGTGCGGCCACCACGATGCTGCTTGTGGCGCTGCTGCTCTGCTCTGCCCGCAGCGCGATGTCCTCGACCCGCCGCGCCACCTCGGACGAGGCCGTTGCCTGCTCACGCAAAGCCAGGTCGAGCTCGGAGACGATGCCCGCCACCTCGCCCGAGAGTTCATGCAGGCGGCCGATCGTGCCGCCGGTCTCGACTGCCTCCGCGCTGCTGCGCCTGACGACCTGGACTCCGCGCTCGATCCCGGCAACGGCCTCCTTCGTCCCTGCCTGGACGGATGCCACCATGCCGGTGATCTCCTCGGTGGACGTGGCGGTACGTTCGGCGAGCTTGCGCACCTCATCGGCCACCACCGCAAAGCCCCGCCCCTGCTCGCCGGCCCGCGCCGCCTCGATCGCAGCATTGAGCGCCAGCAGGTTGGTCTGCTCGGCGATCTCGCGGATCACGGCGACGATATGGGAAATCTTCGCGGATTGCGCCTCCAGACCGGTGATGCGAGTCGCCGCATCACCCACCACCTGCTCGACTTCGCGCATGCCCGCAACCAACCGCTCCATCGACTGCTTGCCGGCCGTCGCGCCTGCGCCTGACTCCGCGGCTACGCGGCTCGCATCGCTGGTGCGATCGGACACATGCGAGATCGAAACAGTCAGCTCCTCGACATTGGCTGCGATGCTGCTGGCCGCCTGGCTCTGCGCCGAGGCGCCTTCGCTGACCTGACGTGAAGCCTCGAGCAGGCTCGTTGCCGAGTCACCCACCTGCCCCGCACCGTCACGGCTGAGCGCGATGGTCTCGCGTAGCGAGGACTGCATGTCGCGCATCGCGCGTACCAGGTCGCCGATCTCGTCGGCGCTCGGCTCGGGCAGGGCTGCGCGCAGGTCGCCCGCAGCGATCTGCTGAGTGCCGCTGACCGCCGCGCGCAAGCGACCACTCATACGCCCGGCAAACACCAGGGTGAGGGTGATGGCGACCGCCAGACCAATCGCGGCGGCGGAAAGCCCGCCAATGAATACCGCCCGCACCTCGGTCGCCACCTCGCCCACATTGCCTTCGGCCGCAGCGCGGTTGTAAGCGACCAGTTCGGCGACGGCATCGCGCGCCGCATCCGCACGCTGCACCCACACCGTTCGGCGCAGCGTGTCAGCCCCATTGCGATCACCGCGCGCGAGCAGGTCCCGGGCCTGCTGCACCACCTCGTGGTAGCCCAGCACACTGCGCTCAACCGCATCGAGCAGCGCACGCTCACGCTCTGAAATCTGGCGCGTCCGATAGCCGGCAATCTCCTTCATGAAACCCTGGTGCAGTTGGTCGAGCGAGGCCGTCATGCGCTCCGTCTCCGCTGCACCGGTCGCCATCATGAACTCGAGGCTGCGCACGCGGTAGCGCAGACGCCACTCGCCCATTGCCCCCGCAGCCTGCAAGCCCGGCAGGTCGTGCTGCCCGATGGTATCCACCTCGCGCTCGATCAGACGTACTTCGTAGAGCGCGAAGGCGATTGCAAACAACAGGACACCACAGGAAAGACCGGAAAGCAGGAACAGCTTGCCACGCAGGCTGAGGTTGTCGAGGGCATTCATCATGTATGTCTCCGGGGATGCGACCTCACATTATTAACCCGGCCCTTAAATAAGCTGCCCGCAATATAATGCGTGCATGGAAAAGATCGATGCACGCAAACTGGGTCCTGAAGGGCGCGAGACGCTGCGCAAGATGGTGCTGCGCCTGAAAAAGCAGTCGGATATGAGCAGCGTGGAATTGGCGAAGATCGCCGGCGTCCATGTACGCACGGTGCAGGCGTGGTTGAGGAAAGCGCGCACGGACGGTGCCGGGGCGTTGATCGAGAAGACGCGAGGTCGTCCCTACGGGGCCTGCCGGAAGCTGACGATGGCGCAGGAGGTCTGGGTGCGCCAGCGCATCGTGGGTGCGGTGCCCGAGCAGTTGAGCCTGCCTTTCGCGCTGTGGACCCGGCGGGCGATCCAGGCCTTGGTGGAGAAACAATTCGGACTGCAGTTGTCCGATCGCCTCGTGGGCAAGTATCTGAAGCGCTGGGGCTATACCGCTCAGCGCCCGGTCAAGCAAGCGATGGAGCAGCGCACCGATCTAGTCCAGGCTTGGTTGCGCGAGCGCTACCCGGCCATTGCCGCGCGTGCCAAGGCCGAAGGTGCGCTCATCTACTGGGCTGATGAAACGGCCGTCAAGGAAGACACGAACTGGATTCGAGGCTTTGCGCCGGCCGGCCGCACGCCGGTGCTCGAGGCGTCCGCCCGGTGGGGCAAACTGTCGATGATCTCGGCCATCACCAACCGGGGCGAAATCGCCTTCCAGATCGTCGAGGGCACGATCAACGCAGAACGCTTTATCGAGTTCCTTGAGCGACTGATCGCCGGTGCAACGAGCAAGGTGTTCCTGATCGTCGACAACCTGCGAGTGCATCACGCCAAGCTCGTTCAGGCCTGGCTCGAGCCGCGTGTCGAGCAGATCGAACTCTTCTACTTGCCGCCCTATGCGCCCGAGTCCAATCCGGACGAATACCTGAATCACGATTTCAAGACCGCGCTGCGCTTGGAGCCGCCCAGCCGCGATGATTCGCAGCTCTTGAAGAAGGCACACGCCATCATGCAGCGCATCGCCTCGCTCCCCGAGCGTATCCGGTCCTACTTCAAGCACCCGGCCGCTGCGTATGCTGCTCAGTAAACATATTTAAGGGCCGGGTTAATAGCAAGGCCTTGTTCATGTATTCATCGGTCCCGGCAAGCATAACTTTAGTCGTATCCAAACGCTGACTGCACAGCCATCGGAACGCAGCGGGTCAGCATGAACCCTCAGGACGTCACCAGGCCCTGCGCTGGCCCCGCACATGCGAGAATTCGGCCCCGCCCTACAGCGAGCCCCACCCGCATGCGCCCCCTCGAGCACACCGTCACCCACCTGATCATCCACACTCTGGAAAAGGCCCCCGGCTCGCCGGCTCGCCTGATCCTGCGCGAAGGACCATGCACGCTCGACGCTGCCGCGCTGCGGCTTGCCGAACGCCTGTGCAGCCAGTACGACAGCCGCTCGGCCAAGGGCTTCGGCCGCTTCGAGGAGGATGAGGAAAGCTACCCGCTGGCACGCTGGCTGCGCGAACACCTCGTCGATGAGACGCTCGACTTCGCAGGCCTGTCTCGCGCCTTCGCCGAGCGCGTGCAGGCGCTCACCGACGCGGAGGAGCTTGAAGAAGGCGGCCAGCTGGTCATGGCACGCATCCGCGAAGGGGGCGCCAACGGAGGCGGCACGGACTGCCTGTGGCTGGCGCTGATTGGTGAGGCCGAAGGCGTACGCATCGGCGGTGCGCTCGAAGCGCTCGACTGCTGCCACCTCGACTTCACCGCCCTGCATGCGGCCGGGCGCATCGACCTGTCGGGCTGGCGACGCGGTGACGAGCGCTATATCGGCTTCCTGCGCGGGCGCGGCAAAGGCGGCATGTGGTTCAAGAACGCACTCGGATGCAGCGACGTCATGGTGGCACTGCAGGAGACCAAGAAGCTGGTCGCCACGCTCGACCGCTTCGTCGACACCGAGGGCCTTGCCCCCGCCACCCGCGATGCCGTGCTCGAGCGCGCCCACGACTACCTCGACACCCTGGGCGAGGCAGGCGCCCCGGTGGTGTTCGAAGAGCTCGCGCGCGAGGTCTTTCCCGAACAGCCCGCTCGGCTCGACGCCCTGCTGCGTGCCGAGGAGACCAGGATCGCCCCCGGCTTCGTTCCCAACCGCCGCGCCATCCGCCCGCTGGTGCGCTTCAGCGCCAGCGGCGACAACTGGAAGCTCGAGTTCGAGCGCAGCGGCCTGCACTCGGGCGCAGTACATTACGACCGCGCCACCGACACCCTGGTCCTGTCGGGCCTGCCCGACTACCTCAAGCGCATGCTCGACGAGGCGCCCGAGGACTGACGCGCCCGGACTGCCCCGCGATCAACGCATGCGTTCGTATGCGTGCTCACCCGGCTGCACCTTGAACCAGCCTACGGTCTCGCGCAACTTGCCGGCGAGCGCGTCGAGATGTCGCGCAGTCTCGGCCGCATTGCTCGCGGCAGCCGTGTTCTCCTCGGTCATCTGCGCGATGTGCTCGATGCGCCGGGCGATCTCCTGAACTGCGGCATCCTGTTCGCGCACCGCGTCGGCGATGTTGCGCACCGACGTCGTGACCCGCCCGGTATCGGCGCTGGCGGCATCGAGCGCACCGGTGGAAGCCACCACGCGGGTGCGCGTCGACCCGGCTTTGTCGTTTGCCTTCTGCATGTGCGTCACTGCGGCATCGACCTGGCCCTGGATGCCACCGATGAGGCCGGATATGACGTTGGTTGCCGCGGAGGTGTTCTCCGCCAGCTTGCGCACCTCGTCGGCGACAACGGCGAAACCGCGCCCCTGCTCGCCCGCTCGCGCCGCCTCGATCGCGGCATTGAGCGCCAGCAGGTTGGTCTGGTCGGCAATATCCTTGATGGTGCGCACGATGCCGTCGATCTGGCGCGAACTCTCGGCCAGTCGCACGATGTCGCCGCTGGCGGCGTCGATCATGCCGGCCAGGCTATCGACGTTGTCCGCAGTCTCGCGCACCGCAGCCAGCGTGGCTTCGATGTCGGCACGCGCCTGCACTGCAGTCGCGTCCGCCACGCGGGCATTGCTGGCCGTCTCGGAAATGCTCACCGCAGTCTGCTGCACGCTGGCGACGACAGCTGACGCCGCCTCCGACTGCGCATCCGAGCCCTTCTCCACCTGAGCCCCTGCGGCCGACATGGACTGTGCGGCCGCAGCAATGGCATCGGCCGACTGCCGGGTCTCGCCGATCAGGGCGGCAATACGCGCCATCATGCGGTCGAACGCGGCCGCGGTACGCCCCACTTCATCCCGCCCGGAGAGGCCCGCGCGCAGGCTGCAGTCGCCGCTCGTCTCGACCCGCACGAGAACATCCTGCAAGGTGGCGAGCGGGCGGGTGATGGAGCGGATGATCACCATGCCGAACACCAGCGTCAGTGCGATCGCGAGCGTACCGAGCAGCGCCGCCACGAACATGGCCCTTTGCGCCTCTTCCGCCTGCTCACCGGCCCAGGCCAGCAGATCGCCGCTGACCCGCTGCTCGACGGTGAGCATGGCGTCGATCCGGGCGGTGGTGGTCGAGAACCATGTCTCCGGCGTCACGCCGAAACCCTCCGCAGAATCATGCAATCTGGCACGCAAGGCCTCCACCGCGGTCTCGGGCTGGCCGCTGACCGCCTGGAGGTAGGCCTGCCAGTGAATGGGCTCCGCCAGCGATGACAGGGCCGAAACGAACGCAAGCTGCTTGCCGATGCGCTCGTTCAAGCCGCGGTACTGTGCGCGTTCGATTCGGTCGGCGGTAAACACCGGCACCATCGTCGCGCGCTCCTGGCCCGCATACTCCTTGGCGTGCAACAGCATCTCCAGGGCAGCCAGGCGCTTTGCCGCGCCGCCATCGGCAACCGCTGAGCTGGCCACATTCACCGTCTTGAGCAGGGTCGCGATGGTGCTGGTATAGAACGCGCTCGACTCCGCCGCCGCGATCCCGAGACGATCGGCGCCGGCGCGCGTATCGCGCAACTGCGCCAGGCTCTGCCGGGCCGCCTGCGCCGCCGCGCTCAGCGCCTGGGCGGCACCCGCTTCGGCCGCGAGTTCGGCAAAGGCCTGCTCCACCCCCTGGACGGCCTGGTCCGTGTTGGCGCGATAGCCTGGCAGCACATCTGCAAAGCGCTTGCCGCCGCTTTGCAGATAGCCTGCCGTCGCGCCGCGCTCGATCTGCAGGTAATGCGCAGCAGCCCCCGCCTTCACCGCAAGCGCCACGGTGCGCTCGGTATCGAGCGCCGTACGCCACAGCGCATGGTTCGCCAGCATGCTGGAGACGACAAAGCCAGCCACGATGAGCAAAGGCAGAATCAGTACCGCCAAAAGCCGTTCACGAATGCCGATGTTCATGGCCCCTCCCGGGCATGCGTCACGCGAAAGAAAAAAGCTCGCGATTGTCGCCACCGGCAGTACGGGCAATCTATACGGAATGTCAAATCCAGACGCTGCAGCGCAAAAATCACACACCGCATGCGGCGCTACAGACTCACCGGCTTCAGGCATGTCGCCGCCTTCAACCCCTCGCGGCTGGCGCCGCTCCTACGACGACCCCACGCGCCGCTGTTCGCTGTAGGAGCGGCGCGAGCCGCGAGCCTTTTCGGGCGCTTCCGATCCGCCACGTCGCCTTCAACCCCTCGCGGCTGGCGCCGCTCCTACGACGACCCCACGCGCAGCTGTTCGCTGTAGGAGCGGCGCGAGCCGCGAGCTTTTCGTCGGAGGCCCCTTTACTGCAGCAGGTTGCGCGGCGAGCCGGCGACGAAGTGCTCGATGTTGTCGATGAGCTGGTCAGCCAAGGCCTGCTGGGCCTCGTCCGAGGCCCAGGCCACATGCGGCGTCAGGATGACGTTGGGGCGCGCGGCGATGCGCATCATCGGGCTGTCGGCCGCCGGCGGCTCGCCGTCAGCGACGTCGAAGCCCGCGCCGGCGATCAGGCCTTCGTCGAGCGCCTGTACCAGCGCGGCCTCGTCCACCAGGCCGCCGCGCCCGGTGTTGATGATGAGCGGACGCCGCACCATGGCGCGGAACTCGGGCATCGCGATCATGCCGCGCGTCTGCGGCGTGAGCGGGCAATGCAGGGTAATGATGTCGCTGGTCGACAGCATTTCATCCCAGGGCGTGTACAGGCTGCCGGCACCGCTCCTGCCCTTGCGTGCTGCGAACAGCGGCACCATGCCGAAGGCGCGCGCGATGTCGGCCACGCGCTGGCCCAGCACGCCTTCGCCGATGATGCCCAGGCGGGCGCCGCGCAGGTCGTGGATGGCATGGTTGAAGAAGCAGAACTGGCCCGAGCGCTGCCACTCGCCCGCGAGCACGTCGTCGCGGTAGGCGACCAGGTTGCGGCGCAGCGCCAGCATCAGCGCGAAGGTGTGCTCGGGGACGGTATTGACCGCATAGCCGCGGATGTTCGCCACCGCAATGCCACGCTGCTGGCAGTAGGCCTTGTCGACACAGTCGGTGCCGGTGGCCGCGACCGCAATCAGTCGCAGCGCAGGCAGTTGCGCCAGCACTGCGGCGGACAGCGGCACCTTGTTGGTAATGGCGATGCTGGCGCCGGCCAGGCGCTCGACGATCTGATCGGGCGCGGTCCTGTCGTAGACGACCAGCTCGTGCGCGAACGCGGGGCTGCGCAGGCGGATCTGCGGCGCGATGGTCTCGCGGTCGAGGAAGACGATCTTGTGCATGTGGCCTCTTGTCTCCAGGGGGTCAGAGGTAGCGCTTTGCTTCGGCAACGATGTTAGCCGGGGTGATGCCGAAGTGTGCGTAGAGCTGCTCGTAAGGGCCGGACGCACCGAAGCCAGCCATGCCGACAAAGCCGCCGCGCGGCCCCAGCCAGGCGTCCCAGCCGAAGCGCATCGCCGCCTCGACGCCGACGCGTACGCAGCCCTCGCCCAGCACGGCACTGCGGTAGCCTGCATCCTGGGCCTCGAAGAGCTCCCAGCACGGCATCGACACCACCGCGGTAGGGATACCCTCGGCCTGCAGCAGCCGGCGCGCCTCGACCGCCAACTGCACCTCGGATCCGGTTGCGAGCAGGGTCACGGCACGCGCGCCGCCTTCGGCTTCGGCCAGCACATAGGCGCCGCGGCGCGACCGGTTGTCCGCGCTGTGCGTGGTGCGCAGCGTGGGCAACGCCTGGCGGGCGAAGATCAGGCTGGCCGGCGTGCGCCGGAGTTCCAGCGCGACCTCCCAGCATTCGGCCGCCTCCACGGCGTCGGCCGGGCGCATCACCAGCATGTTGGGCATGGCACGCAGCGAGGCGAGGATTTCCACTGGCTGGTGGGTGGGGCCGTTCTTGCCGACACCGATCGAGTCGTGGCTGAACACGAACTTGACCGGCAGGCCCATCAGCGCCGCCATGCGCATGGCCGGGCGTTCGTAGTCGGAGAAGGCAAGATAGGTGACTGCAAGCGGGATGGCGCCGCCATGCGCGGCGATACCGTTGGCCATCGCACCCATCAGGTGCTCGCGCACGCCGCAGTGCACGTACGCGCCGCCGCGGTCCTCGGCGGTGAAGGCGGCAAGGCCGCGCTTGTGGGAGGTGGGGGCCTCCAGGTCGGCGCAGCCGACGATGCGCTCGGGCAGCACGCCCACCAGCAGGTCGTTGATCTCGGCCGAGGCGAAGATGCCGGGCTTGGGCTCGGTATCGGCAGCGGCCTTGCGACGGTAGTCGGTCAGTACCTCGCGCCAGCCGGTGGGCAGTTCGCCGGCCTGCACGCGCTCGAACTCGGCGCGCTCGGCAGCCGGCAGTGCGGCCAGGCGCGCCTGCCAGGCACTGTAGTCGGCAGCGCTGCGGCGGCCTGCGGCACGCCAGGCACCAAGGATGTCGGCCGGGATCTCGAACGGCGCGTGCGGCCAGCCCAGCAGCTCACGCGTGGCCTGTGCGTCCTCGGGGTACAGGCGCGCGCTGTGGCCGGCACGCTGGCCCTGCACGCGCGGGATGCCGCGGCCGATCACGGTGCGGCAGGCGATCAGCGAGGGGCGCGGATCCTGCTTGGCCAGCGTGATCGCGGCCGACACGGCATCGATGTCGTGGCCATCGACTTCGACCACGTGCCAGTCGGCGACGCGGAAGCGCGCCGCCACATCCTCGCTGATCGACAAGTCAGTGCTGCCATCGTCGGTAATCTTGTTGTCGTCCCAGAACAGGATCAGCTTGCCGAGCTTCAGATGGCCGGCGAGCGAGATCATCTCCTGACCGAGGCCTTCCTGAAGGCAACCGTCGCCAACGAAGGCCCAGGTGCAGTGGTCGACCAGGCCGGCGCCGAAGCGCGCATTCAGATAGGCCTCGGCTACCGCCATGCCGAAGGCGTTGGCGATGCCCTGGCCGAGCGGACCCGTGGTGACCTCGATGCCGCAGGCGGGCTCGAACTCAGGGTGACCGGCACAATGCGAGCCCAGCTCGCGGAAGGACTTGACCTGTTCGAGGCTGATCTTGTCGTAGCCGGTGAGGTGCAGCAGCGAGTACAACAGCATCGAGCCATGGCCGTTCGACAGCACGAAGCGGTCACGGTCGGGCCAGGTGGGGTCGGCCGGGTTGAACTTGAGGTGACGGGTGAACAGCGCGGTGGCGATCTCCGCCATGCCCAGCGGCACGCCCTGGTGGCCCTCGGCGGCGTGGACGATGGTATCGAGCGACAGAAAGCGGATGGCGTGGGCGAGTTGGCGAGGTTCTACGGCATGCATGGCAAGGGTTCTCCCTTGCCTCCCCCTGTGAGGGGGAGGCAATAGCGGGGTGGTTACGGGGGCGGGGTGGGCTGGCGGGGCGCGACGCCACGCGCGGGATCAGTACAGCGTGAAGGCGGGCACGAAGGAGATCAGTAACAACACCGTGATCGCGACCAGGTAGAAGGGCCACAGTTCGCGCACCACGGCCCCCACCTTCTGACGCGAGATGGCGGCAGAGATGAACAGCGTGGTCCCGACCGGCGGGGTGAACAGGCCGATGCTCAGGTTCACCGCCATCATGATGCCGAGCTGCACGAGGTCGAGACCGATCGCATTGCCGATGGCGACGAAGGTCGGCCCCAGAAGCAGGATCGCAGCCGGCAGATCGAGGAACATGCCTACCGTGACCATGATGAGGTTGAGCATCAGGATCACCATCCACGGCGACTTCAGCGTCTCGACGGTCCATTCGGCCACGGCGGTCGGCACCGCCTCGACGGTCAGCACGAACCCCACCAGGTTGGACGCCGCGATCACCAGCATCACCACGCCGGTCGTGACGGCGGTGTGCACCAGCGCGTCGTAGAGCCGCTTGAAGCTCAGGTCGCGATACACCAGGGCGCTCACCATCAGGCCGTAGAACACCGCCAGCACGCTCACCTCGGTGGGTGTGGCGATCCCGGCCCGCAGCAGGATGACGATGAAAGCCGGCATCGCCAGCGCCGGTGCGGCAGACACCGTGGCACGCAGCACGCCCTTCCAGGTCACCCCCTCGGCCAGGCGCTTGAAGCCGCGCAGGCGTCCCGAGAAGTAGCACACCAGCATGAAACCGCCGCACAGCATCAGCCCGGGAAGAATGCCGGCAAGAAAGAGCGCGGCGATCGACTGGTTGGACACGGCTGCATACAGGATGAGCGGAATCGAAGGCGGGATGAGGCCGGCGATGACCGACGACGCCGCCGTGGCCGCCGCCGCGAAGGCGGGGGGATAGCCCTCGCGCTTCTGCCACGGGATGAGCATCGAACCGAGTGCCGAGGCCTCGGCCACGGCCGAGCCCGACACCCCGCCGAACACCGTCGAACCCACCACCGTCACCTGCCCCAGCCCGCCATGGAAGCGGCCGACCAGCTTGGTGGCGAAGTCGATCAGGCGCTTGCCCAGCGTGCCGCCCATCATCAGGTTGCCCGACAGCATGAAGAAGGGAATGGCCAGCAGCGGGAAGCTCTGCGTGGGCTGGAAGATCTTCACCACCGCGGCCACGCTCGGCATGCCGCCGGCAGTCACCGCAGCCAGGCCGGAGCTGATCACCAGCGCGTAACCGACCGGCAGGGCCAGCACCAGCAGCGCGCTGAATACAAGAAGCATCACGACAGTCATACGTCCTCCTCGATGTGGTGGGCGCGGACGGAGAACGGGTCGTTCGCGATCAGCAGCCGGACCAAGGTGCTCAGCGCCGTGATGCCGAGGCCGACGAAGCCGACGATCATCGCCAGGTAGGCCCAGCGGGCCGAGATACCGGTCACCGGGTACACCTCGCTGCCGGTGATCTCGATGACATCGAGGCCGACCCAGGCAAGATAGAAGAAGGCCGCGGCGACAAGCACCTGATGGCCGACCATCAGCATGCGGTTGGCACCGCGCCCGAGCCAGCCGTGGATGGCGGTGACGGCAATGTGCTGGCCACGCTGGGCGGCGAGCACGATGCCGCCCATGACCAGCCAGGGGAACAGGATGTTGGGCATCTCGGTCGGCCAGCCCATGCCCTGGTTGGTGAAGTAGCGGACGATCACTTCGGCCATCAGGGATACGAACATGACGACCAGAGCACTGATCGCGACCGCCACACCGGCGGCCACGATCGCAGCGTCCACCCACTTCACCACCCGGGCCGGGACACTGCTCGAGGTCGCGGCGGGGGAAGTGGCGTGGGTCGACATCTTTACTTACCCGCTTCCGAGACGATCAGCTTGACCAGGTCGGGGAACTGCGCCGCCCACTTGTCGTAGACCGGCTGGGTCTTGGCGACGAAGGGTGCCTGGTCGATCTCGTTGATCTGGACGCCGGCGGCGGCCAGCTTCCCGCGCAGCTCGGTATCGGCCGCCAGCGACAGCTCGCGGTTCAGCTTGCCGGCCTCGACGGCAGCCTCCTTGATCGCCTGCTGGTCGGCCTTGGACAGGCCCGCCCAGATCATCTTGCTGGCGAGCACCGGCGTGGTCTCGTACTTATGGCCGGTGAGCGAGATGTATTTCTGCACCTCGTGCAGCTTGGACGCGTAGACGTTCATCAACGGGTTCTCCTGGCCGTCGAATACGCCCTGCTGCAGCGCGATGTACAGCTCGGAGAAGGCCAGCGGGCCGGGGTTGGCGCCGAGCGCCCTGAAGATGTCCAGGGTCATCGTGTCGGGCGGCGTACGCAGCTTGATGCCCTGCAGGTCGTCCGGCGTGGTGATCGGGCGCTTGTTGTTGCTGGTGTGGCGGATACCGTTATCCCACAACGCGAGCAGCACCAGGCCCTTGCCGTTGGCAGCCTCGTCGAGCTTGGCGCCGACCGGGCCATCGACCACGCGGTAGGCGTGGTTGAGGTCGCGGAACAGGAAGGGCAGTCCGATCAGGTTGAATTCCGGCACCACGCCCGCAGTGGCCCCCTGCGAATTGGCGCTGAAAGCCAGTGTGCCCAGACGCATGTTGGTGATCGACTCGACGTCGTCGCCGAACTGCGCGCTGCCGCCCACCTCGACCTTCACCCGGCCGGCGGTCTTGGTCTCGACCAGCTCGGCGAACTTGAGCGCTGCTTCGGAGCGCGGGTTGCCCGGCGCCGCGCCATGCGCCATACGCAGCACCTGTTGCGCCCAGCTGGTGGAAGCGCCCATGGCCAGGGTGGCGACGAGTGCGATCAGGGTCTTCTTCATCATGGTGGTCTCCTTCTCTTGCCTTGTGTGGACCGGGCTGCCGCGGCGGCGCCCGGCTACTGCAGCGATGCGAAAGCGGGCCCGGCCGGCGCCGGGCCGGGGGGTCAGCCGTGGATCAGCATGCCGCCGTTCACGTCCAGGGTGATGCCGGTGCAGTACTTGGACAGGTCGCTCGCCAGGAAGACGATGCAACCGCCCACATCGCTGGGTTCGCCGATACGGCCCAGCGGGATGCCGTCGAGAATCGCCGCGCGCTTGTCCGCGGGGATCTTGCCCTTGTTGATGTCGGTGGCGATCAGGCCCGGAGTGATGCAGTTGACGCGGATGTTGTCGGCGCCGAACTCGCGCGCCATGGCCTTGGCCAGGCCGAGCACGCCCGCCTTGGCGGCCGAGTAGTGCGGGCCGCCGAGGATACCGCCACCGCGCTGTGCCGACACCGACGAAATGCACACGATCGAGCCGCTCTTCTGCGCCTGCATGGTCGGGATGACCGCCTGCGACATGAACAGCGTGCCGCGCAGACTGACGTCGAGCACGGCATCGTAGTCGGCCGAGGTGATGTCGAGCGTCTTGCGCGGCTGGGTGATGCCGGCGTTGTTTACCAGCACGTCGATACGGCCCAGGCGCTTGACGATTTCGGCGGCGGCCGCATCGCAAGCCGCCTTGTCGGTGACGTTGGCCACCAGGCCGATGTGCTGCGGACCGAGTTCGGCTGCAGCCGCCGCCGGGTTGGCCTGCTCTAGGTCGAGCAGGGCGATGCGCGCACCTTGCGCGGCCAGCATGCGGGCAGTGGCGAAGCCCAGGCCGTTGAGGCCGGCACCGCCGGTGATGACGGCAACCTTGCCGTCAAGAAGAAGGGATTGGGACATGGACGGATCCTGTTCAGAGCGGCGCCCTTGAGGGCGCCCGGTTTCGAGGGAGGGAGCGACGGGGGGAAGAAAGGAAGCGACCGTTCAGCCGATCCAGCGCTTGATCGTGGCCGACATCGCCTCGGTGGAGATACCGTAGCGGTCGTGCAGCGTGGGCAGCGCGCCGGCATCGAGGAAGGCGTCGGGCAGCGCGATCTGGCGGAACTGCGGCGTCACGCCTGCGGTCAGCAGCGCTGTCGCGACCGCCTCGCCCAGGCCGCCGACCGAGGTATGGTTCTCGGCCACCACCACCAGGCGGCCGGAGCGGCCGGCCTCGCGCAGGATGGTCGCGGTGTCGAGCGGCTTGATCGTCGGCACGTGCAGCACGCCGACGTCGACCTTGTCCGCCTCCAGCGCCTTGGCGACTTCCAGCGCACGCATGGTCAGGATGCCGGACGAGATCACCAGCACATCCCTGCCGTCGCGCAGCAGCTTGGCCTTGCCGAGCTCGAAGCTGTAGTCATACTCGTCGAGCACCAATGGCACATTGCCGCGCAGCAGGCGCATATAGACCGGGCCGTTGTGGGCAGCGATCTGGGGCACGGCCTGCTCGATGTCGAGGGCGTCGCAAGGGTCGATGATGGTCATGCCGGGAATGCCGCGCATCAGCGCGATGTCCTCGGTCGCCTGGTGGCTGGGGCCGTAGCCGGTGGTGAGGCCGGGCAGCGCGCAGCACATCTTGACGTTGAGATTCTCCTCGGCGATCACCTGGTGCACGAAGTCGAAGGCGCGACGGGTGCCGAATACCGCGTACGTGGTGGCGAAGGGCACGAAGCCCTCCTTGGCCATGCCGCCCGCCGAGGCCATCAGCAGCTGCTCGGCCATGCCCATCTGGAAGAAGCGCTCGGGGCAGGCCTGGGCGAACAGGTGGAGGTCGGTGTACTTGGCGAGGTCGGCGGTAAGGCCGACGATGTCCCGGCGCTGCATGGCCAGTTCGACGAGGGCCTTGCCGAACGGGGCAGCCTTGACGCGCTGGCCCTCGGAGGCGATCGAGGCAATCATCGCCGAGGTTGTCAGGCGCGGCTTCTTGGCGGTGGTGGTACTCATCGTGCAGCTCCCTGGGCTTGGTCGAGGATGTCGATGGCCTGCTGCCATTCGAGCGGATCGACACGGATGAAGTGGTTCTTCTCGCGAGTCTCGAGGAAGGGCACCCCCTTGCCCATCAGGGTGTCGAAGAGGATCACCCGCGGCCTGGCTTCGGTCAGCCTGCGTGCGGTGTCGAAGGCAGCGATCACGGCAGCCAGGTCGTTGCCATCGACACGCTGCACATGCCAGCCGAAGGATGCCCACTTGTCGGCGAGGGGCTCGAAGCCCATCACCTTGGTCGAGGGGCCGTCGGCCTGTTGGTTGTTGATGTCGACCAGGCAGATCAGGTTGGAGAGGCCGTGATGGGCTGCACCCATCGCTGCTTCCCAGGTCGAACCCTCGTCGAGCTCGCCGTCCGACATCGAGTTGTAAACAAAAGCGGGATTGCCCTTCAGGCGCAGGCCCAGCGCCATGCCCACAGCGATCGGCAGCCCCTGGCCAAGAGAGCCACCCGACATCTCCATGCCCGGCGTGTAGGTCGCCATGCCCGACATCGGCAGCCGGCTGTCATCGCTGCCATAGGTCTCGAGCTCGTCCTCGGGGATGATCCTGGCCTCGATCAGCGCGGCGTAGAAGGCGATGGCGTAATGACCATGCGACAGCAGGAAGCGATCACGGCCCTCCCACTCCGGGTCGTCGGCACGGAAGTTCATCGCATGGCAGTAGGCCGTCGCCAGCACGTCGGCGTAACCCAGCGCCTGGCCGACATAGCCCTGGCCCTGCACCTCGCCCATCCGCAACGCAAAGCGGCGGATGCGGTAGGCGCTTTCGGCGACCCGGGCGTAGTCCTCGGTAAGACTTGTTTGCACGCAGTTCTCCTTGACTTGAACCCGGCAACGCAGGGGCGCCAGGCAGATTCGTTTCGCTCGGCCAGAGACCCATCGCCCCGGCCCTGCCGGCAGCCGATGAAGGGCGTCCAGCGAGTGAGGGAAAGCTTATTCGCTTGATTTATCGGCCTCAAACGATTATTTATGGGCCTATAGATGAATTGATCTCATGTGAATGCCGCGATGCACAATCGAATTTCCCTCAAGGCCATTCAGGCATTCGAGGCCGCCGCGCGGCTGTCCTCCTTCGCGCTTGCAGCAGACGAACTCTTCGTCACGCCGTCTGCAATAAGCCATCAGGTCAAGCAGCTGGAAGAGCAGTTCGGCGTTCAGCTCTTTCATCGCGTACATCGGGCGGTGGTGCTAACGGACGCCGGGCGGCGCTATGCCGAGGAGGTGTCGGCAGCTTTCTCGCGCATTGAGTTGGCAACGCGCGAACTGGGACGGACGGAAAAGATCGACATCCTGACGGTGCACTCCACCCCCAGCTTTGCCACCCAGTGGCTGATGCCGCGGCTGGCTCGCTTCAGCTCGCTGAACCCGGACGTCGACGTGCGGCTCAACGCATCGACCGACGCGGTCGACCTCGTCTCGGGAGCGGTCGACATCGACATCCGCTACGGCATGCGCCGCCTGCAGCCGGCAGGCACCATGGTGCTGAGCTTCCCCGCCGAGACCATCGTGCCGCTGTGTGCGCCCGCGCTGCTCGAGGGCGAACACCCCATCCGCAGCCCCGAGGACCTCGCCCTCCACACGCTGATCCATAGCGAGGTCTGCCTGGTGAGCTGGCGCGACTGGATGCGCCAGCACCGCAAAGTCAAGCTCGACATCTCACGCGGCCTGCGCTTTGACCGCTCGTTCATGGCCATCAGCGCTGCAGTGGACGGTTTGGGCGTGTGCCTGGAGAGCCTGCTGCTGGTGCAACGCGAACTGGAAACCGGCCGCCTCGTCGCACCCTTTGGCCTGGCTGGCCCCAAGGTGCAGGGCTACACCTTCAACCTGCTCAAGTCGCGCGCCGAGCTGCCCAAGATCCGCAGCTTCCAGGAATGGCTCTTCGATGAATTGGACGCCCCACGGCGCTGAAGCCTGCCAACGCCTTTCGGGGCTGCAGCGGAGACGCGCGGGCGAGCGCGCCCCCGCCGGCTAAGGCATCAGACGTTCAGGGGTGCCGGACGCCTGCGCATCGCACCCAATCCGAGCACGCCAATCGCAAGGCATGCGAGCGTGCCGGGCTCGGGCACAGTCGAAACACCAACCGCCCGCGCAACCAAGGTGAAGTCGAACCTGCTGGGGAAGAAGTCGCCCACGTAGTCCGTACCTGTCATCGACAAGGTCGTACCATTGAATGTACCGGCATAGCTGCCGAAGGCCCCCATCGACCAGCAGCCCCCGGTAGACGGAAACCATGTGCACGGATTCTCGTTGGCCACGAAATCCTCGCCCGAGAGCACGGCGAAGTAAGTCGGGAAGTCAAACCCGAGCGCAGACGCACCACCACTCTCGATCACCGGCGTCTCAAAGCGGATCTGCTGCCGCTCATAGCCGTCGGGCGGAAAGAGGGATGTGGTCACGAACACGGTCTCCTGCTGGAGCTTGAAGCTGCCGGAGAGCGCGAAGGTCTGCGGCGGCGGCAAGACACCGCAGTTGCCGTCCGGGTCGCAGAGCGGAAAGCCCCCCGGACTGTAAGTGACCGAACTCTGACTCGCGTCGATCTCGAGCACGAGGGCGTGCGCCAGGGTGGGCATCGCCCCGAGCGTGACCGTGGTGAGCACGGACGCAACGGCGACCCGTGCGGTGCTGGGCAGGAGGTTCATGTGTGCAAGGCCTCTCATGAAATTAGCATCGAATGACACCGAATCCACCCCCTCGGGTGAAGCACGGCGCGACGACACATAATGCAAATTTCATTCCCGGCGCATCTGCACGACACATGCCTTTGTATTAAATGAATTATGGATAAGCTGAAACCATAACCATGGCATGGGATGTAAATAAATCCGACACCCACCCCTCCAGCCGTTAAGGCCCCGGTGCCGCATGCCCGGCGCGCCGGACGGTCGCCAGCAGCAGTGCCGCCGCCACGAACAGGCCGCCGAAACTGCGGTTGAGCAGACGCTGCTGATGCGGCTCGCGCAGCAGGCGCAGCACGCGCGCGGCGAGGCCGGTATAGCCTGCCATGACGACCAGGTCGACCGTGATCATGGTGGCTGCGAGGATCAGGTATTGCGCCAGCAGCGGACGCGCCGGGTCGAGGAACTGCGGCAACACCGCGAGGATGAACACGATCGCCTTCGGATTGCTGGCATTGACGATGAAGCCTCTCATCACCAGCGGCCATGGCCGCCCATGAGCGGCATCGCCCGACTCGACCGCCACCGCCGCGGGCGGTGCCACCCACTGCTTCCAGCCCAGGTACACCAGATAGGCGACGCCGAACCACTTGATGACCGAGAAGGCAAGCTCGGACGCAGCCAGCACCGCCCCCAAGCCAGTGGCGACAATGCCGATCTGGAGCACCAGCGCAAGCTGCAGCCCAAGGGCATTCCAGTAACCGCGGCGGAAGCCGTAGTTCAGGCCGGAAGACATTGACGCCACGGCGCCCGCGCCAGGGCTGAGGCTGATGACCCAGCAGGCAACGAAGAAGGAGATCCAGGTATCGAGCAGCATCGGGAAGGTATCCAGGCAGTTGCAGCGCACACAAGCCGCCATGTTAATCCGCCTCTGCGCCGATGCATGGCCCTGTGTGCGTTACAGGCAGATGAATCGCCACAGCCATGCGGCAACCAGGCCACGGCGCATGCGCCTGCCTGCCCCGGCGCCCACCGCAAGCCTCACAATGGCGCCTCGTGGAGAAAACGATGGAAACAGACTGGACAGAGGAGTTCTCCCGCTGCGCGGACCTGATCGCGCAGGCAGACGGCCTGCTGATCACCGCTGGCGCGGGGCTGGGGGTCGACTCAGGCCTACCGGATTTTCGCGGCAGCGGCGGATTGTGGCGCGCCTACCCGGCGCTTGGCCGCGCTCGCCTGCAGTTCGCCGAGATCGCAAACCCGGCCGCCTTCCGCACCCACCCACGGCTGGCCTGGGGCTTCTACGGCCACCGCTTGCGGCTATACCGACAAACCACACCGGGGCCCGCCTTCGGCATCCTGAAGTCGATCGCAAGCCAACTGCCTGCTGGCGCCCGCATCTTCACCAGCAACGTCGACGGCCACTTCCAGAAGGCGGGTTTCGACCCACGGCACATCGTTGAGTGCCACGGCTCGATTCATCACCTGCAATGCATGACAGGCTGCCGGGGCAAGGTGTGGCCGGCCGACGACTTCGAGCCCGAGGTTGACGAGGCAGCCTGCCTGCTCCTCAACGCGGCTCCCGTCTGCCCCTGGTGCAAGGGCCTTGCGCGACCGAACATCCTGATGTTCGGCGACGCCGACTGGATCGACACCCGGACGCAGCACCAATACGCTCGCTACGCCAGCTGGCGCAGCTCACTCGACCGGCTGCTGGTGATCGAGATCGGCGCAGGCACGGCCGTGCCATCCGTACGCCTGTTCGGCGAACAACAGGGAACACCCCTCATCCGCATCAACCCCGACGATGCTTCGACCGCCGCCGACCGCGGCGTATCCCTGCCGATGAGCGGGATCGCCGCCCTGCGCGGAATCGAGGCCGCGCTGCGGACGCGGGGTTTCCTGGCGGACTGACCGCAACGCACCAGCCCCCCGCCACAGCGTCACCGCGCCATCCGAGTGCCGAAGACCCGCACCGCGCGGCGTGTCAGAACACCTTCGATTTCTTGAACAACGGCACGAGCTGCATGTCGGATTTCATCACATGGTCCACCAACCAGTGGCGCAGGAAGTTGGTGAGCTCCTGGCTTTGGTCGCGCAGTCCTTCCGGACCGACGGCTGGATCGTCGAGCAAAACCTCGATGCTGTTGACCAGCACATCAAGCTCGCGCAGCAGTTGGCGATGCGCCTGCCTGTGCTCGTCGAACTGGATGTAGCCCCAGGCGATCTGGATGCGCTCCTCGCGCTCGAAGTGCCCCGCCGCATACCGCCTGAGCTCCTCGAGCGCCATCTCGATATGCGGCCGGTTCTCTGGAAAGCGCAATACGAGCTCGACGGTGTTGATCAGCAGGATCAGATAACGATGGTCGGCGTCGATCTCGTCGTGGCCGATGGCCATTTGTGGACGCCAGAAGATGGGCATGATGCGTTGCCTTTGGATCACATGAAGGAGCGCAGCAGCGGATGCAGGGATCCGAGTGCAGGGGCCGCATGATGACAGCCTCGCGCCCAACCCGAAAGCGGCGAACAGGCAGCCCTACTTAAGAGGCGTCCCAGTGGGCCACGCCAAGCCACTGAACGAGCACTTATCGAGACGGCCACTCAAGCAAGCTGCGCAGTCGCCCAGTTCACAATATCTTGGGCGCCTAAGGCGCCACTCTGGCGAGCAAATTCCCGCCCACCGCGGAACAACACCATGGTCGGGATACTGCGAATACCGTAGCGCGCGGCCAAGCCTCGCTCCATCTCAGTGTTCACCTTTACCAGACGCACCTTTGGCTCGAGTACGCTCGCCGCCTGCTGGAACTGAGGCGCCATCACCTTGCATGGGCCACACCATGGCGCCCAGAAGTCCACCAATACCGGCAGATCAGTGCGCTCGATATGGCGCTCAAAGCACTGTTCCGTTAGCGCGATCGGTGTACCGTCGAACAGCGCCTGATGACAACGACCGCAACTGGGAGCCTCGTGCAGCCGACTGCCAGGGACACGATTGATGCTGTTACAGCGAGGGCAAACGATGTGTAGTGACTCGTTCATGTCTCGTCCTTGAATGCGGTTGTCGATATCGGGGTCGCATGCACGTGCAAGCCACTCCTTGGCGGTATTCGTATTTTTATCAACTCCAGTAAGTGAGGCCACAGGCTCGAGAAATCAAGTAGATCGAAGCTTCAGGCGGCCTGATCCGACCCATACGCCTCCATCGATCGATGGCGCCCACTGACCAAGGTGTGCCTATCACTCGCGCACGTTTCAATCCACCCGCCCACGCGGGGCGCGACGCAGGATCTGACCGATACGACCCCCGCTGCCGATCAGTTTCAATCCACGCGCCCACGCGGGGCGCGACCGCGTGAAGGTGCGCCGCGGCTGCTACCGCTTCGCGTTTCAATCCACGCGCCCACGCGGGGCGCGACCTGACCGCGTCGTTTTCTTCGGGTCGCCGGTGCCGGGTTTCAATCCGCGCGCCCACGCGGGGCGCGACGCGCTGCAGGCCGCCACCCGCGGCGGCTGACGCCCGGTTTCAATCCACGCGCCCACGCGGGGCGCGACCCGAGGAGCAGATGCGCCGGTACCGCGAGGCGCAAGTTTCAATCCACGCGCCCACGCGGGGCGCGACGGGCCGCGGCCGGGGCGGCGGACGGCACGGCGCCGTTTCAATCCACGCGCCCACGCGGGGCGCGACCGTCACAAGCGGAGATTCAGGCCGCCGAGCGGCTGTTTCAATCCACGCGCCCACGCGGGGCGCGACAGTCGTTGCGTGATGATCTGTCGGCTTTCCGCGTGGTTTCAATCCACGCGCCCACGCGGGGCGCGACTCATCGGGCAACGCCGCGCCTGGCGCATTTGCGGAAGTTTCAATCCACGCGCCCACGCGGGGCGCGACACGGCGGGCTGCACCTTGTCTTCGAGTTCGGTCCAGTTTCAATCCACGCGCCCACGCGGGGCGCGACCCTGCGCGCTCTCGATGTGGTCGCGCGACAGGCGCGTTTCAATCCACGCGCCCACGCGGGGCGCGACCGCTGAGCCGGGATCCAGCTCAGGACGCGCGAGTGGTTTCAATCCACGCGCCCACGCGGGGCGCGACGCCGACCTGGGCGCCGCCCGCGAACAACTCGACACGGTTTCAATCCACGCGCCCACGCGGGGCGCGACCCACCAGGACTGCCGCAGGTACGGCTCCTCGGAAGTTTCAATCCACGCGCCCACGCGGGGCGCGACGGTCGCCATTGGTCACGCGCGAGAAGTTGCCCTTCTCGTTTCAATCCACGCGCCCACGCGGGGCGCGCCCCCCAGTCGCCAGCCAAGCGCCGCCAGATCGAGGAGTTTCAATCCACGCGCCCACGCGGGGCGCGACCACGTCGAGCGCATCCGCCGGCAGGATCTGCACTTGTTTCAATCCACGCGCCCACGCGGGGCGCGACGAGTTTGAATCCGCCAAGCGCGAAGCGGCCGGGCTGTTTCAATCCACGCGCCCACGCGGGGCGCGACATATTCAACGGTAAGCGATAGGCGCGAACCGCAAAGTTTCAATCCACGCGCCCACGCGGGGCGCGACGCAGTCCCGTCGCCATCTCTAGCCCACCGTCGCGCTGTTTCAATCCACGCGCCCACGCGGGGCGCGACCAGCTCGGCAGTCGTTCCAACCCTTCGCGTACTGTGTTTCAATCCACGCGCCCACGCGGGGCGCGACTCGGGTGCATCTTCCGCTGTTGCCGTGATTGGCATGTTTCAATCCACGCGCCCACGCGGGGCGCGACGCGGCACATCCACCCACTCAGCGTATTCAGATGCCGGTTTCAATCCACGCGCCCACGCGGGGCGCGACCCGATCACCCGCACGCCCGCGTACTTGAGCCGGCGTTTCAATCCACGCGCCCACGCGGGGCGCGACATTCGACCGCCGCCGCGCAGCCTTCCGCGCCATCAAGTTTCAATCCACGCGCCCACGCGGGGCGCGACGTTGGAATCAATCCGCTCTCTGGAGCTGGGGGAGGTTTCAATCCACGCGCCCACGCGGGGCGCGACGCTCGGCAACCCGATCTATATCGGGCGCCAGGTGTGGTTTCAATCCACGCGCCCACGCGGGGCGCGACTTGCGGCGCTGGAACCTAAATCCAGTTATACAACGTTTCAATCCACGCGCCCACGCGGGGCGCGACTCGTGCGGCTCGTCGCAGTGCGGGCAGCGGATCTGGTTTCAATCCACGCGCCCACGCGGGGCGCGACTCGCGCTTGAGATCCGCAGCGGCATTGCGCGCGGTGTTTCAATCCACGCGCCCACGCGGGGCGCGACCGTTGCGCTGGCGTCGGCGATGGCCGCGACGAGACGTTTCAATCCACGCGCCCACGCGGGGCGCGACCGGCCATCCTGCGGCGCCTGGGGTTCCGCACGAAGTTTCAATCCACGCGCCCACGCGGGGCGCGACGCTGGCCCTGGCCGCGGCAGTGAGGACGGCGCGATGTTTCAATCCACGCGCCCACGCGGGGCGCGACGCGGTTGGGGTGTTTGCTCATCGCAGATACTTTTGCGGTTTCAATCCACGCGCCCACGCGGGGCGCGACGCGCGTCACCATCAGTTTCTCAGTGCCGGCCCCGGTTTCAATCCACGCGCCCACGCGGGGCGCGACCGGGTGTTAGGCTTGCGGATGCGCACATGCCCATTGTTTCAATCCACGCGCCCACGCGGGGCGCGACCCTGGGCGCGGCGCCCCTCGAGCGTGCGGGCCATGTTTCAATCCACGCGCCCACGCGGGGCGCGACGTGACTGCGCCGCGGTAGTCGATGGCGCCCACGCCGTTTCAATCCACGCGCCCACGCGGGGCGCGACACCTTGGCACCGACGCGGGCGAGCAACTCATCATGTTTCAATCCACGCGCCCACGCGGGGCGCGACGGCCGTGTCAACGTCAAAGAGGTCTTTCTTGTCAGCGTTTCAATCCACGCGCCCACGCGGGGCGCGACATGCTGGCGGCGCAGCTCGATAGCCGGGATCTCGCGGTTTCAATCCACGCGCCCACGCGGGGCGCGACTCGACGCTGCCGTCATCGCCAGTTGCGCGAACCTCGTTTCAATCCACGCGCCCACGCGGGGCGCGACAATCGCAGGCAGCGCGTGTCCTACGTGTGGGACAAGTTTCAATCCACGCGCCCACGCGGGGCGCGACGCCCAGCCGCGCAGGATGCCATCGATAGCGTAGAGTTTCAATCCACGCGCCCACGCGGGGCGCGACGGGGTCGCGGATCTGCGGTTGCGCCTGCTGGAGCTGGTTTCAATCCACGCGCCCACGCGGGGCGCGACGCAAGGCTCAAGGAGATACAGAAAGCATGAAGCAGTTTCAATCCACGCGCCCACGCGGGGCGCGACGGTCAGCGGGCGCACCAGCACCAGCCGATCGACCAGTTTCAATCCACGCGCCCACGCGGGGCGCGACTCACCGATGCCGCACTTGAGCAGCGAGTCGAGGAAGTTTCAATCCACGCGCCCACGCGGGGCGCGACGCTCATCGTTGCGGTGCTTTCTCGGATGGCGATGTTTCAATCCACGCGCCCACGCGGGGCGCGACACGGCGATGACGACCGCAGATTTGAGGTCGAACTTGTTTCAATCCACGCGCCCACGCGGGGCGCGACCCCATCGCTCATGTCTGGGCCCGCGCCAGACGTTGTTTCAATCCACGCGCCCACGCGGGGCGCGACGCCCTGGGCATCAACACTGGAGCTAAAGCTATGCCCGTTTCAATCCACGCGCCCACGCGGGGCGCGACCAGAGACCTCGGGCCACTTGCTCTCAAACGGCTGGTTTCAATCCACGCGCCCACGCGGGGCGCGACGTCTCTACCGCGCTCGAGCGCGCCAAAGCCGAAGGGTTTCAATCCACGCGCCCACGCGGGGCGCGACTCGACGGCATCCTCGTGAAGCCGCAGTTCTCAGAGGTTTCAATCCACGCGCCCACGCGGGGCGCGACACCCCGACGGCCGGCGGCAACCTGGTCGCCACCGTTTCAATCCACGCGCCCACGCGGGGCGCGACAGTTTGCCGATGCCAGCACAAACAGCGGCGTCAGCGTTTCAATCCACGCGCCCACGCGGGGCGCGACCATACGTTGCCCACGTCGGTGAACGAGAGCGAGTCGTTTCAATCCACGCGCCCACGCGGGGCGCGACCATGCGCTGGGTGAGCACGAAGGACACCCGATCGTCGTTTCAATCCACGCGCCCACGCGGGGCGCGACAGCTACGGGCTGTACGACTGAGCGATCAACGGGGCGTTTCAATCCACGCGCCCACGCGGGGCGCGACGCCGATGACAACAAAAGCGTCATTCAGGGAGTTCTGTTTCAATCCACGCGCCCACGCGGGGCGCGACTGCCATGCTTCGCGTGTGGGCAGAGTTGCGCCCGAGTTTCAATCCACGCGCCCACGCGGGGCGCGACCTGCCGGATAACACTGCCATCACGCCGTCTTGATGTTTCAATCCACGCGCCCACGCGGGGCGCGACGCAGCACACCGTAGAAGGCGGCATGGAAGCGCCAGTTTCAATCCACGCGCCCACGCGGGGCGCGACTGTGTCCTCACAACGGCATGAAGACAATACGAAAAATACCGGATCTCAGCGAACCCTGGGGGTATTGCAGTTCGAACACGCAAAGATGGCTCCACGCGGCATTCGAATTCCAAGAGAACCATCGACTTTCAGGGGTTTGCGAACCTGCCCACGTTTGGCCGGCCACTACAGGTTCGCGCGCAGAAGCTCAGAGGATGAGCGGGCCGTTCAGGTCGAGCACCGCTTTGGCGCCGACGTGTTCGACCTTGGTCTGCCAGTTCTTGCCAAGGTAGTAGAAGCGCAAGCTGTCCTGCTCCGGGTCGATCAGGTCGCACAGTTTGCTCTTGAGAAAGGTCCACTGGGCGAAATCCACCTCGATCTCGAACACGGAATACTGCACCCGCTGGCCGTAGTCGCGACACGCCTTGGCGAGCCGGCGCAGGCGTTTCTGGCCGCTGGCGCTGGTGGTGCTGACATCGTAGCTGACGAGAACCATCATGATGGCGCCCTACTTCCAGAGAAAGGGCGGATAGGCATCCAGATCGCCCCGCAGATGCCTGGCGAGCAACTGCGCCTGGATGGCGGGGAAGAGGCCGATGTCGAGTTTCTCGTCGAGGAACACGTGGCGCAATTGCTCGCGCTTGCGTTCCTGATAGGCGGTGAGCACCGTCTTGCGCGAGTCCTCCTTCAGCAACACCGCACCGTTGTCCAGTCGGGTGAAGTCGCGTGCGGATACCTGCTTGCGGTTGATCAGCGACAGGGCCAGGCGGTCGGCGAACACGGGGCGGAACTCTTCGACGAGATCCAGCGCCAGGCTGGGACGCCCTGGGCGGTCGCGGTGGAGAAACCCTACGGCGGGATCGAGACCCACGGTTTCGAGCGCCGAGCGACAATCGTGGGTCAGCAGGGTGTAAAGAAAGGACAGCAAGGCATTCGCTGCATCGATGGGCGGACGCCGGCTGCGCCCGCCGAACCGCATCGCCGCTTCCGGCACACGGATGAGGTGGTCGAGTACGCCGAAATAAGCCTGAGCCGCTTCGCCCTCCAGGCCGCGCAGTACATCGACGGGCGCTTCTGAAAGCAGTCGCGCGCCGATGCGCTTCAAGCGCTTGTCGGTATGGGCGAGCGCGTCGCGCGCCTCTGGCGGCAAATCGTCGCCGTAGTCGCGCAGTCCGCGTGACACCACGGCGCGCTGGTTATGCACCTTGCCCACCAGCAGGTTGCGCACGATGGCGGCACAGCGTGGCCCGTCGTCGCTACGTCGGTACTGCTCGCGGCGCAGCAACACGTTGCCGGAGACCGGCCCTTCCACGCGGGCGAGGAACTTGCCGTTGGGGCTCAGATAGCTCACGCAAATCCCCTGCTCGGCGCAGTAGCCGAGCAGGGGCGGCGACACCAGCACGCGGCCGAAGCACACCAGGCTGTCGAGCATGTGTGCCGGCAGGCGGGCGCGGGTTTCGCCTTCCACCTCCATGACGATGTTCTCGCCGTCCTTGCGCAGCCACGCGCCTTCGGTGGTCACGTACACGGTGTTGAGCTGGCGGCGCATGCGTCAGGGTTCCTCGGCGATCTGCTCGCGTAGCCAGGCTTCGACGCCCCGCCCCTTGCCGAGCAGCTTGGGTTGGCACAGCTCGATGAGCGAACAGGCGTCGCAGCGTTTCGCCAGATAGCTCGCCGTTGGTGTTTGCCCCGCGCGGATCATCTCGCGCGTGGCCCGTATGGTTTCCAGAGTCAGCTGACGAAGCGCGTTGTCAAACACCACAGTCTGTCGGCGACGGGTCTGACCGTAGAACAAAGCGCCCTCCTCCACCCGGCAGCCGAACATCGCTTCCAGGCACAGCGCCTGCGCGCACAGCTGAACCTCGTCGGCACGGTGGGCTTTGGGGCGGCCGCGCTTGTACTCGACCGGCACGGGATGTTCGCCCCCCTCTTCCACCTTGAACTCGACGACGTCCGCCACCCCGGCGATGCCCAGTTCCGCGCTGGACAGCGGCATTGCGGTAATCGTACGGACGCCGTGGCGGCGCTCGATCTGCGGGGTGTCGGCGCGGTCATGCAGCAAGCGCCCTTCCGCGGTCTGGCGGTTCTCGGCCCACAGGCGCTCGACGTGAATCAACGCACACTGGCGCGGGCAGTAGAGATAATGCTGCAGCGCGGACAGGGGAACGAGGTCGTCGGATTCCTCCATGCTTCGCCCCCCTTCGCTGGCTGCCTTACAGCAGCTCGCGCACGCTCACGCCCTTGGGCATGGCTTCCGCATCGACGCTGACGCGATAGTCCGCAAAGTTGCGCGCGGGACGGTCTTCAGTGCCCTCGGCGCGCTGCACCTTTACCGCGTCGAACAGCACGTGCGCCGGGGCATTGCCCATGGCGTTTTCATGCTCAAAAACGATCAGCTTGCGCGCCGCCATCTCACCCCTCGCGGCGGAGCGGTCGTGCTCGAACATGTTGATGAGCGCGTTCCACAGCAGTTGCAGGTCGTCATCGGAAAATCCGGTGCGCTCGGCCAGCTTGGCGGAAACAAAACCGTGGGCGCGATACAGCCCGTAGGGCAGGATGTGCTTGCGCCCCATGGTGCGGTTGTCGCCGCTTTGCGCTTCGGCTTCCTTCTCGGTGGTGACCGCCATGCGGGTAATGGAGATCTCCAGCGGCAGCACCGGCTCCACCGAGGTGGCAAAGGCCAGTTGCACCGGCCCGCGCACCTGGCCGGCGTTGATGCCGGTGGTCATCACCGCGCCAAAGGTGCGCACATCGAAGAAGTTGGCGCACATCCAGGCGGTGATCTCGCGCGCCTTGGCTTCGTCCTTGGGCAGCTTCTTGTCTTCCGGCTTGATCTCCAGCGCGTCGTAGGCCCGCTTGTGCTGGTTGTTGAGCACCGCCTTTTCCTGCATGTAGATGGCGAAACCAGGGCCGCCGTCCTTGTCCAGCGTGACGAAGTTGCGGATCTTGCGCTTGAGCGCGACGTCGGTCACCAGGCCGCAGTTGGTTTCCGGGTCCAGGCGCGGCAGGTTGCCGGCATCCGGATCGCCGTTCGGATTGCCGTTGGTGACGTCGAACAGATAGACGAACTCGTAGCGGTGGGCGATGGCGGTCATTGGTCGGCTCCTTCGGTTTCGATGTCGGTGGGTTCGGCAGATTCGTCGGCGGGCGCGTCCCCGGCCCCGGCCGCATCGCGGCGCGTGAAGTAGGACTGCGACTGGTGGTAGTAGCCGATGGCGAAACGGCCCTGGTCCTCGATCTTGAGGCTGCGTGGGAACTGCTCGGGCAAGCCGCCGATGATCTCGCCGATGTCCTTTTCCAGGTTCACCGCCTGCCCCTTGCGCTCCTTGCGCAGCTTGCCGAGGTGGTTCTGGGTGTTGCGCAACAGCATCGGGAAGATTGAGGCCGGAGTGGCCGACGCCGCGCCGTAGTAGCGGTCGCGAATCGTGGCGTTGACGTGGTCGCCCAGTGCAGAATGCTGCGCACGTTCAAGAACTGCGAACAGTCGCCCGAGCAGGTAGCCGGGCTGGGTGGATTGCTTGTCGAGACTCACGGGGATCTCCTCCTCGGATGTACGAATGTCCCGGCGCCGTTCGCGCGCCAGAACGCCCTTGCACAAGGCCACGCGCAGGCCGGAAATGTCTCCGTCCGCCCGAAACCGCATGATGGTGTTGGCCAGCAGACTGCGTGGATACGGTCCGCCGCTGAGAATGGCGCGCATCGTCTCGCCGATGACGATGTTGATCGCATCGTCGGCCTTGGGTTTGGCACCCTCGCGGTGCGGCACCGTTGCCAGCACCAGCCGATACACGGACGGCTCGGTGCGCCACGGCAGCGGCTCCAGATGCAGGTCTTCCGCATGCTGGGCGATACGGCCAGCGAGCACCCCCAGCGTATCCACCTGCCAGAAGCGTACCGACAGGCGCGAGGCGTTGGGTGCGAGGCCCAGCACATACATGCGGGTGCCGGGTTCGAGATTGGGAACGAGGTCCGCCACCGGGCGGCCTTTCGCGATGCGGTCCAGTACCGCGCGCACCCGCGCCGCCTCCGAGGCATCATCGGCGGGCGGGCTGAACAGGGTGGCAAGGAGGTTCTCGGCCGCGCTCGCCTGCTGCGCATCGGCGGCTTCGGCCCAGAACACCAGCGAGGCGTCGCCTACCTGCAGGCGCTGACGGTTGTGTTCGCCCCGGCGCAGCAGATAGTTCAGCGCCGTGGTGTAGGCAAAGGCGGCCGGCTCGGATACCGGCGCGTTGTCGCCCTGGCTCTTGGCATAGGACGTGAAGGCATCAAGGTTGAAGGAGACGATGGACGCGCCCGAACTCTGCGCCCCGTTCACCCCCTTGATCGCGGGATGCAGGCGGGCCACCGGCGCCACTTCCCCGCTGACGAGGCAGACCGCCCCGCTTGCCGTCGTTTCCTGCCCCGCGTCGCCCGCGAGCAGCCTGGCGCGCACGGCCCGCGCCGCTGGGCGGTCGTGCAGATAGCAATGCTCGCCGTCCATCCGGAACACGAGGTTGGCGTCGACCATGTCGGCAGGGAAACCACGTTCCTCGAACTGCTCTGGCGACCAGGCGCGCAGGAAACTAAGCAAGGCCTTGAGTCCGGGGTCGTCCGCACCGGCAAGCACGGCTTCGTGCAGTTCGACAAAGGCCTCATGCTCTTTGTCGGCGCGCTTGCTGGTGTTGCTCACGCCAAGCACGTAGCTGGTCTTGTCCCACAGCAAGTTGGCCTTGATGCCGACCGTGCGTTTTTCGGCCTGCGGCACATTGAGCATGCGCGGCAGGGGCTTCTTGCCGGAGGTGTCGCGAATGTCGTTGACCTGCGCCACATCGCCATCCGGCGTGAGCAGGATCTCGAAGCTGATCTTTTCCGGGCTGCAGCCGGCGGGAGCCACGTCTTCGGCCTGTTGCTCGATCAGCCGCTCGTAATAGCGGTTCAACGCCTGCAGGATCATGACTTCACCTCCTCGCCCTGCCACGGCGGCACGTCGATGACGCCTGCTTTCAACTGCGCGCGGAAGAAGCGCGGCGTCATGTCGCGGGCGAAATCGATGTCGTGCAACATCCAGCCCAAGTCCTTGTCCGCTTCGCGTGCGGGATGCGCGTCGGGCAGCGGCTGGCCGTCCTCGATCAACTCGAAGTGGGCAGGAAACTCGCGCACGCCCAGGCAGGGTGCGTGAAAGTGCTGCCCCTTGCGGGCGCGGCGGTTGAAGATGTCCAGATGCTTGCCCACCGAATCGTCCGGCCCAGCTTTGTCGGTGAGTTCGAAGTGGGCCTCGATCACATAGGCCACGTCGCGCAACACCGTGGCGGCACGCTGCTGGCGGTCTTCATCGACGTAGGTCGCCAGCCCGGCGGTGGTGCCCGCCTTCATCGCCCTGCTCACGCTGCCCGGTGACAGCTTGCCGCCGACCTCGTTGCGACGGATGGATTCGAAGCGCACCGGCTTGAGCACATGGATGCGATCCACCACCCAGCGGATCGCCGGCTTCCAGTGAATGGCCTCGAGAATGCCGCGCGCGGCCGACGGTGTGATGACGTCGTAGCTCACCCGCTCCACCTTCATTTCCGGCCGCGTGAAGCAGGCCCGATCGCCCCAGACGTGCAGGCGGATTCCGTAGCTCATTCCTCGTGCCCTCCCTTGGTTGTATCGTCCGGGCTACCCGCCGCTGGGACGTACTTTGGCCAGCGGTTGTAGCCGACGGCCGGATTGTTGGACTCGAACTGGCGGATCAACTCGGTCTCCTTCTGCGTGATCTCCGCCAAGGACGCTGACTCGGACTCCCAAAGAATCGTGCGGCGAATCGTGAAGTCCCGCCGCTGCTCCTCGGTGAAGTCGCGCGCGATCAACTCGCTGCTCGCACTGCCGAAGTAGTTGATGCTGTTGGTTCGGTCCTGGCCAACGTAAATCTTCCCGTTTGGATACGTGATCATGTAGATGACGCTCTTCTTCCGTTTCATCACCACATCAAGCTCTCGGTCTTGACGAACGCAGGGTCATCCCAAGACAGGCCGAAATGCGGGTCGTACAAGTCTTCGGTCACGAGTTCCATGAACTGCTCCCCCCACTTTTCAGGCGCGACGGGCTGTACGGCACCCGTCTTGCGCAGCGCGTCAAACTTGTCGCGGGGCAGTTGTACCAAGTACGGTTGTAGCGCCCGCGCGAGGCCACCGCTCTTCTCCGCGTAACGGAGGCCATCAATAGCGCGGCGCGCTCCATCATCTTTATCGTTAACCTTGAACGGCACGATGACCGGCATCTGCACCGTCTCGATCATGCGGAACTTAGCCGCCAGCGTTTCCAGCGGCAGGGAGTCGATGCGGCTTTCCGCGCACAGGCCGAGCAGGTTCGCGGCATCCAGTTCCTTGTCGCCCTTCTGCCAGTAAAGCAGCCGGAAATAGGCCTCGATTGCAGGCGGCGACAGCGGATCGTCGCGGAACTGCGGCTGGCGCATGACCTCCTGCGCGGCCTGGGCGAACTGACGCAGTTCCGGCGGCGGTGCCCAGTCGCTGTTGGCGGTGGCGAATACGCGCACTTCGCTCAACTCCGCTGCGCGCTCGCCGTTGCGGTTGCAGCGGCCCGCCGCCTGGGCCACCGAATCCAGACCAGCCTCGGCACGGTAGACGGTGGGCAGCGAGATATCGACGCCAGCTTCGATCAACGAGGTCGAAACCAGCCGGCAGGGCTCGCCGGCCTTGAGGCGTACCCGTACCTCGGCCAACACCTGGCTACGGTGCTTGGCGCACATCAGCGTGGTCAGGTGGCGCGCGCCCGGCCGGTCGGCGAGCGCCTGATACAGGGCGCGGGCGTGGCGGCGATTGTTCACGATGCACAGCACCTGATCGAGTTCGCGGAGCTGGGCCGCGAGCGCGTCATCATCCAGCGTGCCGACGTGGCGCACGCGCACCCGATCCAGCTTGCGGAAGAGTTCCGGTGGGTTCGGGGCGAGTTCGCGCACCTTCTCCAATCCGCCGCGAAAATCCGGCGCGTTCAAGGCTGGCTGGGTGGCGGTGCACAGGACGATGCTGCTGCGGTAGTTGCGGGCCAGTTCGTCGATGGCCGCGACCGCCGGCCGCAGCAGCTTGAGCGGCAGGGTCTGCGCTTCGTCGAGGATGACCACGCTGCCCGCGATGTTGTGCAGTTTGCGGCATTGCGAGGGGCGCGCCGCGAACAGGCTCTCGAAGAACTGCACGGCCGTGGTGACGATGATGGGGGCATCCCAGTTCTCCATCGCCAGCCGCAGCTTCTCCCGGGCCTGGTAGCGCTCGGCGTCGGAGTGTGGAAGTGGCGCGGCGACGAAGGCGCTGTGATGCTCCAGTACCGCCGCTTCCCCCAGATCCCCCAGCGCAGAACGGAATACCGCGGCGTTCTGCTCGACGATGCTGGTAAAGGGAATCACAAAGATAACCCGCCGCAGTCCATGCTCGATGGCGTGATCGAGCGCAAAGGCCAACGAGGCGAGCGTCTTGCCGCCGCCGGTGGGCACCGTGAGCGAGAACAAACCGGGCGCGTGCTGCGCGGCTTGGCGCGTGTGGGCGAGAATGTCCGCGCGGACGCGATTGACGTCGGAGTCCGCGGCGAAGCCGGAAAGATGGGCATCGAGGCGCTCGCGCAAGGCTTTTAGGGAGGGGACTTCGAGCGCGCGCGATGCGCTGCGGTCGTTGGCTTGGCCGGGAAGGGCGACCCGATCGTAGAAGGCCTCGGTATCGAGGTAGTCCGCATCGACAAGGCACGAGAACAGCATGCGCGCCAAGAACGCGGCCTGGAACATGCCGCGGTCTTTATGCCGAAAGAGTTCTGGTGGGACGACTTGCTCGGGAAGCACGATGTCACGCCGCCAGTCGTCCTTCAACGGCGGCAGCCCAAGGCCCTTCAGCCGGTCGCGAAGGGCAGTGCGCTCGACTCCCTCGCTGCCGTTTGCCAAGCCCGCGTGATGGCCGGCAATGCCGTAGGCGAGCAACATGCCGATCGGCCCGAATCGCTCAACCGCGACCATGGCGCCACGGGTAGCATGGTCCACTCGGATCGCGTCCCCGGCGATGCGGCGCTGAAAATCGTCGGTGTACTTGCCAAGATCGTGCAGCAGCCCCGCCACCTCGGCCAGCCCCGAAGCGCCAAACGCTGCGGCACCTTCTCCAGACAGCGCGGCGACCGCCCTAAGATGCTCCGCCAAACCCTGCCAGTCGGACTTATCCTCACGCGAAGTGGAGTGAGCAAAATAGGTCATGATTCGCTGACGCCTCGGGCAGGCTCAAGAATAATGAAATAAAGATAATACAGAGCGCATGCCAGAAGACCAACGGCAAACCGTCTAGGCCCGTTCGCTGCCTACGCAACCTCATCGGTAAGACGGGCGCTGCGCAACCTGCGCTGACGGACCAGCCTGGTCAGACGACCTCTCTGGCGCGAGCCGGTTCGAAGCAACCGGTTATCGTTCGGAACCGCCAGAGCCGCCATGTCAGTCGCAGCAAAACACAAGGCTGAAATTGTTGGCTGGCATGTCGATCACCTCGGCCAACCGAAACCCGCAGCGCAGGGCCTCGGACTCGACCGCCTCGAGGTCGCGCACGGCAAAGCGTGGATCGACGCTGCGCAGCCATCCGTCGAAGTCGGCGTTGCTCGGCGCGGTGTGGGCGCCGCCGCGGCGATAGGGACCATAGCAGTACACGACCCCGCCCGCAGGCAAGACCGCGGCAGCCGCGGCAAACAATGCGGGCGTGCTTTCCCAGGGCGAGTAATGCAGGACGTTGATCGCCACGACGGCGTCCGCGGCGTCGACTGGCCAGGGCATGGTGGCCAGGTCGAAGCACAGGGGTGGCAACAGGTTGGCCAGCGCACTGTGGCCTCGCCAGTCCGCGATCGACGCCAGGGCTGCAGGATCGGCCTCGCTCGGCTGCCAGCGCAGCGCGGGCAGATGGCGGGCGAAATGCACGGCGTGCTCGCCCGTGCCGCTACCGAGTTCGAGCACCAGCCCCTCGGCCGGCAACACGCGTTGCAGCACGGCGAGGATGGGGTTGGCGTTGCGAGCGACTGAGGGTGAATACTGACGGCGGTCGAAGGTCGGCATGGGGCGCGGCGGGTCGTGATGAGGGGAGCGCCGATTATCGCCCGCCGGGCACCTGCTGACAGATTCACTGACGCTGGCGCCAAGGCGGGGATAATGACGCACTTGCCTCCACTGTCCAGCTCCGCCATGACCACGCCCACCAGACCCCTCGCCGGCCTCAAGGTCGTCGAACTCGGCTCCCTCATCGCCGGCCCCTTCGCCGCCCGCATCATGGGAGAGTTCGGCGCCGAGGTGATCAAGATCGAATCGCCCGACGGTGGCGACCCGCTGCGCAAATGGCGCAAGCTCTACGAGGGCACCTCGCTGTGGTGGTACCTGCAGTCGCGCAACAAGAAGTCGGTGACCGCCAACCTCAAGCACCCGGACGGGCTCGAAGTGGTGCGCCGACTGGTGGCCGAGGCCGACATCGTGGTCGAGAACTTCCGCCCTGGCGTACTCGAGAAGCTGGGCCTGGGCTGGGAGACGCTCTCGGCACTCAACCCCGGGCTGGTCATGCTGCGCCTGTCGGGCTTCGGCCAGAGCGGGCCGATGGCTCAGCAGCCGGGCTTCGGCGCGATCGGCGAGTCGATGGGCGGGCTGCGCTACGTCACCGGCTTCCCCGACCGCCCCCCGGTGAAGACGGGGATCTCGATCGGCGATTCGATCGCCGCGCTGTGGGGCGTGATCGGCACGCTGATGGCGCTGCGCCACAAGGAGATGAATGGCGGCAAGGGCCAGGTGGTGGACGTGGCGCTCTACGAGGCCGTGTTCGCGATGATGGAATCGCTGGTGCCCGAGTTCGACGTGTTCGGCTTCGTGCGCGAGCGCACCGGTAACATCATGCCGGGCATCACACCGTCCAACACCCACACCACGCGCGACGGCCGCCACATCACCATCGGCGCCAATGGCGACGCCATCTTCCGCCGTCTGATGCTGGCCATGGGCCGCAGCGACCTCGCCGACGACCCCACGCTTGCCGACAACGCCGGGCGCGACGCCCGCCGCGACGAGCTCTATGCGCTCATCGACGCCTGGGTGGCAGGCCACGACGAAGCCGACGCCCTCGCCGCCCTGGCCGCGGCCGAGGTGCCTGCTTCGCGCATCTTCTCGGTAACCGACATGTTCGCCGACCCGCAATTCCTCGCCCGCGAGATGCTGCAGAGCGTCAAGCTGCCCGACGGCCGCGACTGCCGCATGCCCGGCGTGGTGCCCAAGCTGTCGGCGACACCCGGTCGCTGCGAATGGGTCGGCCCTGCCCTCGGCGAGCACACCGACGCCGTGCTGCAGACCATCGGTTACGATGCGGCTGCGATCGCTGCGCTGCGGCGCGACGGCGCGATCTGAACGGCACCCGGAGTGCTGCACCACCGGGCCTCACTACAACCAAGGAGTATCGATGCAATACGCGAACATCCTGTTCTCGGTCGAGCAAGGCGTCGCCCGCCTGACACTCAACCGCCCCGACAAGCTCAACAGCTTCACTGGCGACATGCATGCCGAACTGCGTGACGCACTGGACCGCGTGCACGCCGACCATGCCGCGCGCGTGCTGGTGCTGAGCGGCGCCGGGCGGGCTTTCTGCGCCGGCCAGGACCTCGCCGACCCCGACATGGCCACGCAGCCCGACGGCCGCCTACCCGACATCGGCGACGTCGTCGACAAGAACTACAAGCCGCTGGTGCTGCGCCTGCAGAACCTGCGCGTACCCACCATCGCCGCCGTCAATGGCATCGCCGCCGGTGCCGGCGCCAGCCTGGCGCTGGCCTGCGACCTGGTGGTGGCGACGAAGTCGGCGTCCTTCCTGCAGGCGTTCAGCAAGATCGGCCTCATCCCCGACACCGGCGGCACCTGGTTCCTGCCCCAGCGCGTCGGCATGGCACGCGCCATGGGCCTGGCCCTGCTCGCCGACAAGCTGCCCGCGGAGAAAGCCGCCGACTGGGGCCTGATCTGGGCCGCGTACGACGACGCCGAGTTCGGCGCCAAGGTCGACGCGCTCGCCACCCAGCTCGCCGCCATGCCCACCAAGGCGCTGGTGCGCACCCGCCAGGCCATGCACGCCGCCCCCGGCCACACCCTCGAACAGCAGCTCTCCTTCGAAGGTGGCTTCATGCGCGAGCTGGGCTGGAGCGCGGACTACGCAGAGGGCGTCACCGCCTTCATGGAAAAGCGCGCGCCGAAGTTTACCGGCCAGTAAGCGCTCAGCGCTGCATCCGCAGGCGGCGGACGAGCCCCCAGGCCACCGCCGCCGTAACGGCTGCCGACACGCCGATACCGGTGATCATGGGCTGCGCGCTCCCGTCCATGCTCGCACCCAGCCACTGCCCCACCGCAAACGCCGACAACATCATCAGGCAGCCGCTGAGCGCCGAGGCCGCACCGGCCGCGTGCGGAAACGGGCCCACCGCGCCCGCCTGTCCGCAGGGCTGGTGAATGCCATGGCCGAGCATGTAGAGCAACATCGGCAGCATGATCGGCCACACCCCGGCAACTCCCGACCACGCCAGCACGGCCATCACGCCGCCGCCCGCGAGCGACAGCGCACCACCGACCACGACTGTCCGCTGCACCCCCAGGCGCTTGAGCAGGGCGCGGCAAAGGAAGGTGCCGACCAGGTAGGCAAGCGCCATCAGGCACATCAACAAGCCGTAGTGAACCTTCGTTACCCCGAACAAGGTGATGAAGACGAAGGACGAAGCCGCGAGAAAGGTGAACAGGCCGGCATACGTCGTCATCGCCAGCAGCGCAAAGGCGATGAACTGGGGATGGCGGACGATGCCCATCCACGTTGCCAGCAAGGCTGAGGGGCGCAAGGCGCGCGGATCCGGACAAGCCAGGGTCTCCTCGAAGCGCATCGCGATCAGCACCAGCGTCCCGCCGCCGAACACGGCGAGCGTCAGCAGGGCCGCGCGCCAGCCCCACAACTCGGCCACGACGCCGCCGAGCGGAATGCTCAGGCACGCGATGACACCGAGCCCGGACAGGCCCTTGCTGATCGCGCGCGCGCCAGCCTCGGGGGCGTAAAGATCGCGTACCAGTGCGCGCGCGCACATCACCACCGCCCCCATCGCCGCCCCCTGGGCAAGCCGCCACGCCAGCAGCGTATCGATCGTCCCGGCAAACGCACTGCCGACCGCCGCCAAGGTGTAGATCGACAGACCGAGCAAGAGCACAGGCTTGCGCCCGAAGCGGTCCGACACCGGCCCCCACACCAGCTGCGAACACCCGAAGGCCAGCAGCAGCCCCGACAGGGTGAGCTGCGCCTGCCCGACCGACGCGCCGAGCGCATGCGTGAGCGAAGGCAGCGCCGGCAGGTAGAGGTCGGTGGTGACGGGCTGGATGCCCAGCAGCAAGGACAGGGCAAGGACCACGAAGGCCCCCGACATGGCTGGCGCCGAGGCGCTTGCGATCGTCATGACAGGGGCCCGTTGCAGCACTGCGGGGGCAAGGGGCCCGGGGCAGCGGCGGTGTCGACTTTCTTCATGCAGGTGGGGCCCATTCGGTTGCGCAGCCCCCGTGGCGCGGCGGCATCATTCGGCGTCAGGCTGGTTGCCGGGTGCCGCCAGCCTGAAAGCCTCGATGGTCTCGCAATTCGCGGCGATGCGCACGACATTCGGCATCGTCGACAGGTCGCAGCCGAAGCGCCGGGCATTGAACACCTGCGGCACCAGGCAGCAGTCTGCAAGCCCTGGCACATCGCCATGACAGAAGTCGCCGGTACGCCTGTCGCCGGCCAGCAGCGCCTCGACCGCGCCCAGCCCGGCAAGCACCCAGTGCCGGTACCAGTCGGTTTTCTGGCTGTCGGCGGCGCCGAGCACCTCGCCCAGGTACTGCAGCACGCGCAAGTTGTTGATCGGATGGATGTCGCACGCGATGGCGAGAGCGATCGCACGCACGCGGGCTCGATCGAGCGGCGCCTGCGGCAGCAAGGCCGGCCGCGGATGGACCTCCTCGAGGTACTCGATGATTGCCAGAGACTGGCCGAGCACCTCGCCCCCATCCTCCAGCGCAGGCACGAGCCCGGCCGGGTTCAGTTGCAGGTAGGCAGGCTGGCGATGTTCGCCGCCGCCGCGCACGAGGTGTACGGGTACCGCGTCGTAGGCCAGCCCCTTGAGCCCGAGCGCGATGCGCACGCGATAGGCTGCGGAGCTGCGGAAATAGGTGTAGAGCCTCATCGTCTATCCTTTCAGATGCAAGGGCGTCAGCCACCCAGCAGATGCACCAGCCACAACGAAAGTCCGGGGAAAAGCGCCAGCAGGATGATGCGCACACCGTCCGACGCCAGGAAGGGCAGCACGCCGCGGAAGGTCTCGCGCATCGGAATGTCACGCGCCAGGCTGTTGATGATGAACACGTTCATGCCCACCGGCGGCGTGATCAGGCCGATCTCGACCACCATCAGGGCAAGGATGCCGAACCAGATCGCCTTGTCCGTCGGGTTGAGCCCCCAGAAATCGAGCCCCATCACGATCGGCAGGAAGATCGGGATGGTGAGCAGGATCATCGACAGGCTGTCCATGACGCAGCCCAGCACCAGATAGATGAGGATGATGCCGATCAGCACCGCAGCAGGCGTGAGGCCGCTCTCGAGGACCCAGCCGGCCAGGGCCTGCGGCATCTGCGACAGGGCCAGGAAGGCATTGAGCACGTCGGCACCGAGCAGGATCAGGAAGATCATCGCGGTCGACTCGGCGGCACCGAACACAGCGTGCGCGAGCCCCTTGAGATCGAGCTCGCGCGACGCCACTGCGAGCGCCGCGGTGGCGATGGTTCCCACCGCAGCCGCCTCGGTCGGGGTGAAGATGCCGCCATAGATGCCGCCGATCACCACCACGAATACGGTCACGATCGGCCACACGCGGGCGACCGCCGTCATGCGCTCGGCCCACGACTTGCGCGTCGAGGCCGGGCCGGCGTCGGGCACCACGCGGGCGTAGATGGCCACCACCAGCATGTAGCCGAGCATCGCGATCAGGCCGGGGATGAGCGCGGCCATGAACATCGCCGCGACGTTCTGCTCGGCGAGGATGGCATAGATCACCAGCACCACCGAAGGCGGGATCAGGATGCCGAGCGTGCCGCCGGCGGCAAGTGCCCCCGTGGCGAGGGCCGGCGAATAGCGGTTGCGCCTGAGTTCGGGCAACGCCACCTTGCCCATCGTCGCCGCGGTGGCGAGCGAGGAGCCACAGATGGCACCGAAGCCGGCGCAGGCGCCGATTGCACTCATCGCCACGCCGCCGCGGTAGTGGCCGAGAAAGGCGTTGGTGGCCTCGAACAGCCGGCGCGACAGGCCCCCGTGTGAGGCGATGTTGCCCATCAGCAGGAAGAGCGGCACCACCGACAGGTCGTAGACCGAGAAGCGCCCGTAGGCGAGGTGCTTGAAATAGCTCATCAGCGGGTCCCAACCCGAGACTGCGATGTAGCCAATGGCGCCGCCAAGCAGCATGGCCATGCCGATGTGGATGCGCAGGGCGAGCAGGACAAGGGTCAGCCCACCTACCAGGAAGCCAATGGTCACGCTGCTCATTGCTCGCCCACCTCGTTGTGCATCTGCCCCTTCCAGGCGGTGTACAGGGCGGTGAGGGCAAGCAGCAGGAAGCCCGGCCCAAGCGTGAGATAGGACCACCACAGCGGCCAGCCCAGGATCATGGTGCTCTCACCCGTTTGCGAGGCTTCCCAGGCACCGACGAAACTGCGCCAGGCGATCACTGCAGCCCCCAGCGCAAGCACGACCGAGGCGATGCGATCGAGCACGCGGCGCACCCGGGCCGAGGCGTTGTGGGTGAAGAAATCGACAATGACGTGGGCGTTCTTCATCTGTGCGTAGGGCAGACAGGCCGCGATCGCGAGCGCACACGCCATCTGCACGAGTTCGACATCGCCCAGCACCGGCGCATCGAACAGCCAGCGTCCGAGCACGCTGTACACCGAGACACCGCAGGCAGCGAACAGCAGCACCGCGCCCCCCAGCGCCGAGAGCTGCGACCATGCAAACAGAAAGTGCCCGACCGGATCGCGCGGGCCGGGGTCGCGCTGGTCGTCGAGCTGGGGAATGACTTCGGCCATGGCGGGGGCCTCCGGACTGCCGGGGTTGTGCGATTGGCGGCCCGCCCGCGGGCGCGGCAGGCCGCCAGCAGGTCAGCGGGCGCTGTGTGTGGCGATCAGCGCGCGCGCGGTATCGAGCATCTCCTGGCCCGGATAGCCCTTGCCGCTGACCTCCTTCACCCACTCTGCGGCGAGACGATCGCCAACCTTCACCCATTCGGCCGCCTCGCTCGCCGGGATGGTATGGAACTGGTTGCCGCGATCGACCGCCTGCTGGCGAGCCGCAGGTGCCGACTCGTCCCAGGCGCGACCGATCGCCGCCGAGAAATCGGCACCGGAGTTGGCATCAATGACCTTCTTGAGCTCGTCCGGCAGGCTGTCGTAGCGGGCCTTGTTCATCGCAATGGTGAAGAAGGTGGTGTAGAGCGAGGGCTGGGAGGCGTCCATCTCGGTGTGGTACTTGGTCATCTCATGCAGCTTCATGGTCGGGATCACCTCCCATGGCAGCACGTAGCCGTCGACCACGCCCTTGGACACCGCCTCGGGCGTCTGCGGCATCGGCATGGCCACCGGGGTCGCGCCGAGATGGGCGATCATGCGGTTCGTGAGCCGCGTCGGCGCGCGCATCTTCAGGCCGCGGAAGTCGGACATGCGGGTGATCGGACGCTTGTTGTTGTGGATGTGGCCGGCGTCATGCACATGGAAGGCGAGCGGCTTGACCGACTCGAAGTCCTTCTGGCCGAACTGCTCGTAGTAGGCCCAGGCCGCGCGGCTCGCGCCTTCGGCATTGTGGGTCATGAAGGGCAGCTCGAAGACCTCCACCGACGGGAAGCGGCCCGCCGTGTACCCGGGCAGGGTCCACACGATGTCGGCAACGCCGTCTGCCGCCTGCTGGATGAGTTGGGCAGGCGTGCCTCCAAGCTGCATGGCCGGGAAGATCTGGCACTTGAGCCGGTTGTCCGACTCGGCGGCAATCTTCGCGCACCAGGGTTCGAGGATCTTCTGCTGGCTGAGCGCGGTAGCAGGCCAGAAATGCGCGACCTTGAGCACGATCTCCTCGGCGCGGACCGGGGCAGCGAACAGGGTGGCAGTGGCGGCGGCCAGGCCGATCAGGGCTTTCAGCTTCATGTGTCTCACTCCTCTCAAGCGTTTTTGTGTGACTGCGGGTTTTGCCGGCGCTGGTGCGAGCCTTCTGCGGGTCATCGCCAGGCCGGGGGGGAAGCTCAGGACTGGACTGCGGTGACGCGGTTCTCGATGGCGCCGAAGATGCTGCGCCCCTCGCGGTCGAACATCTCGATGCGTACGACGTCGCCATCGCGCATGAAGGGCGTGGCGGGCGTGCCCTGTTCAATGGTTTCGTAGGTGCGCAACTCCGCCAGGCAGCAGTAGCCGACGCCACCGTGCTCGATCGACGAGCCCCACAGGTCGCCCTGCTTGTTGGATACCGTCCCCGAGCCGATGACGGAGCCGGCCTCGAGCTCGCGGGTACGTGCCACATGGGCGACGAGCTGGCCGAAGTCGAAGGTCATGTCGACACCCGCCTCGGGCTTGCCGAACAAGGCGCCGTTCAGGTGCACGACGAGCGGCAGGTGCAGCTTGGCATCCTTCCAGGCATCGCCGAGTTCATCGGGCGTGACCGCTACCGGACTGAACGCAGAGGCGGGCTTGCTCTGGAAGAAACCGAAGCCCTTCGCGAGCTCGTTGGGGATCAGGTTGCGCAGGCTGACATCGTTGACCAGCATCACCAGGCGGATCGCGCGCGCCGCATCGGCGGGCGTCGCCCCCATCGGCACATCGCCGGTCACCACCGTAACCTCGGCCTCGAAGTCGATCCCCCAGCGTTCATCGGCCACCACCGCGTCGCGCGGCCCGATGAAGCTGTCCGAGCCACCCTGGTACATCAGCGGGTCGGTGTAGAACGAGGGCGGCATCTCGGCATTGCGTGCCCTGCGCACCAGCTCCACATGGTTGATGTATGCAGAACCGTCGGCCCACTGGTAGGCACGCGGCAACGGCGAATGGCAGGCGGCCTGGTCGAACGGCTGCGACTCGATCGCTGCGCTGTTCAGGGCTTCGTACACCTGGCGCAGCTGCGGCTCGCAGGACTGCCAGTCGTCGAGCGCGGCCTGCAGGCTGCGCGCAATCGCCGGGACGGCCCGGCAGCGCGCCAGGTCACGGCTGACGACGACCAGGGTGCCGTCGCGGCCGCCCTGCTTGAGGGTGGCGAGTTTCACTGGAACATCTCCTTGTAGCTGCCGTCGTGCATCCAGGCGGCATGCTTGGGCGCCTTGCGGGTCTGCGCCCACTCCTCGAGCATCTCCCACTTCACCTTGTCGAGGGCTTCCAGCATGCCGGGCCGATGGGTATTGCAGGCCAGCTCGAGACGGTGGCCGTTGGGATCGAAGAAGTAGATCGACTGGAACAGCGCATGGTCGGTCGGCCCCACCACGTCGATGCCCTCGGACTCGAGGCGAGCCTTGGTGGCGAGCAGGGTGTCCATGGAATCGACCTCGAGCGCGAGGTGCTGCGTCCATGCCGGGGTGTTTTCGTCGCGCCCCATCGGCGCACGGGTGGGGAGCTCGAAGAAGGCGAGCACGTTACCCATGCCGGCATCCATGAAGATATGCATGTAGGGATCAGGCTCTCCGGTCGACGGCACCGCGTCCTCGGCGATCGACAGCACCAGCTTCATGCCCAGGTGCTTCTCGTACCAGCGCGCAGTCTGGAGCGCGTCCTTGCAGCGGTAGGCTACGTGATGAATCTTGTTCACGATCGGCGTCATTGCAGTCTCCTTCTCCTTCCTGGTTCCAGGGTTCGCGCCCCATGTTTCGTTTATCGCCCGATAAGGCATGCCCACATTACAGGCGAAAAACTAATATCATTCCAACAGCTTTTTCAGATTCATTTATCGGAATACCTGATGAATATCACGCTCCGCCAACTCCGCGCCTTCGTCGCCGTGGCGCGCAACGGGAGCTTCACCCTGGCGGCCGAGAGTCTGTTCCTGACCCAGTCGGCGTTGAGCGGCCTCATCAAGGAACTCGAACAGTCGCTCGGCGTGCGCCTGTTCGACCGCAGCACGCGACGCATCCAGCTCTCGGAGATCGGTCGCGGCATCTATCCGCTGATCGACAAGATCCTCACCGACCTCGATGGCGTGGTCGACGAGGTCACCAACCTGAAGGCACTCAAGAAAGGCGTGGTACGGGTGGCAGCCCCTCAGTTGATGGCATGCACCCTGCTGCCCGAGGTGATCGCAGCCTATCGCGCACGGCATCCCGAGGTGGATATCCGCCTGATCGACTGCGCCGTGGAGAGCGTGACCTCGCGGGTGTTCTCCGGCGAGGTGGATTTTGGTGTCGGCCCCGAGCGCGACCCGAGCTCGGACATCGACGCTGCACCGCTTTTCGAACTGCCCTTCCATGCGGTGTTCCCGCACGGACACGCGCTCGGTGCGCTACAGGCCGTGCGCTGGTCGGACCTGGTGCACCATCCGCTGATCACCCTGCAGGGCCAGTTCACGGAACGCCTGTCGGTGGACCTGCACAATGCAATGCGCGAAGTCGACCTCGACCCCGCCACTACCGTGACCTTCATGTCGACCGCCCTCAGCATGGTGGCATCCGGGCTCGGGGTGACGATCTGCATCCCCTATGCCGCTTCGCTGGTGCGCCTTTACCAGCTCGACATGCGCCCGCTGGTGGAGCCCGAGGTCACGCGCCGCTTTTACGTCTTCAGTCGCAATGGGCGCTCGCTGTCGCCCGCGGCACACAGCTTCCGCGACATGCTGTTCGAGCATGTTGCGGACATCGGGTGCGGCGCCCGGGACTGAGCGCCGCACCCGACGAGGGCGTGGCGAGCGCGGCTCAGTCCTCGGCTGCCACGCCCTCACGCGCGAGTTTCAGCGCCTCGCGCAGCACGGTGATGTCACCGACATGGTTGGCGAGAAGCAGGATCAGGCGGGCGTTGAGCATCTCGCTCTGCTCGTCGCTGAGTTCGCGGTGGGCGTCGATGAGCGCCTCGTAGAAATCGTCGCCGGGCGAAAAGGCACGGAAGTAGCGCTTGCCGGGTTCGGCCAGGTTGGGCTGCAGGTTCAGGGCCATGACGATCTCCTTCAGGCGTTGCAGGTGGCACGGACGAGGGCCGCTCGCACCCGCTCGGTGTCGAGCAGGCGCCAGCGCGCAGCCACATGCTGGTCGGGACGGATGAGATAGGTGGTTCCGGGCCTCATGTCGTAGCGCTCGCGCACACGCCCCTTGGCGTCGATCAGCGTACGCAGGCCGGCAGGCGCCCGCCCGCGGGCCGCGACGATGACGGGCTCGAGCGCGATACCGCCATCAGCGAGCGCCTGCACGGTGGCGAGGGTGGTGTCCGCGAGGGCGGATGCATCGTCGACGTAATGCAGTACCTGGAAGCGGTTCCCGAGCACCTGCAGCAGCCAGGCGTGGCCATCGGCCGCGAGCACCGGCGCGTCGTCCATCGGCGCCCCCGGCACCATGGTGCCGGCAAAGTCGTCCTCGTCTGGCGTGTTGAGGCTCGATGCGGTCAGGTAGCTCGGCACCGACAGGCGCCCGGAATTGACGAGGGCGCGAGCGAAGGGATGATGTTCGGCCAGGCCCAGGACGGCGTTACGGAAGGTTTTGCTGGTGCGGCTCTTCGGGGTGATGAAGTCGGTCGAGCGCGTCGAGTTCATGATGTTTTCGTCCGCCGCGAAACCGCGCTCTTCGGTGTAGCTGTCGAGCAGCTTCGGCGGCGCCTTGCCGTCCATCACGAGCTTGAGCTTCCACACCAGGTTGTCGGCGTCCTGGATGCCCGAGTTGGCGCCGCGCGCTCCGAACGGCGAGACCTGATGCGCCGCATCGCCGACGAAGAGCACGCGCCCATGGTTGAAGCTGTTCATCCGCCGGCACTGGAAAGTGTAGACGCTGACCCATTCGAGCTCGAACTCGCGCTCGTCCCCGATCATGGCCTTGATGCGCGGAATCACGTTCTCGGGCTTCTTTTCCTGCTCGGGATCGGCGTCCCAGCCGAGCTGGAAATCGATGCGGAAGACGTTGTCGGCCTGACGATGCAGCAGCACCGACTGATTGGGATGGAACGGTGGGTCGAACCAGAACCAGCGCTCGGTCGGGAAGTCCGCCTTCATCACCACGTCGGCGATCAGGAAGCGGTCCATGAAGATCTTGCCCTCGATGTCGAGGCCGAGCATGCTGCGGATCGGGCTGCGCGCGCCGTCGGCGACGACCAGCCAGTCGGTGGTGAGCGAATAGGCTCCGTCCGGCGTCTCCACACGCAGCCCTGCCTTGTCGTCGCCGGGCGTGACGCCGATGACGTTGTTCCGGAAGCGGATTTCCAGGTTGGGGAGCTGGCGGGCGCGGCGGACGAGGTATTCCTCGAGGTAATACTGCTGCAGGTTGATCATGCCCGGACGATGATGGTCAGGCTCAGGGCAGAGGTTGAAATTGAAGACCTCGTCCTCCCGAAAGAAGGTGCGCCCGACGTTCCAGGACACACCTTTGGCGACCATCTCCTCGCCGCAGCCGAGGCGGTCGAGGATCTCGAGCGCACGCTTGGCGTAGCACACGCCACGCGACCCGATGGATACGGTGTCGTCGTTGTCGAGCACCAGCACGCGCTGGCCCTGCTGGGCGAGGTCGATCGCAGTGCACAGGCCAACCGGGCCGGCGCCGACGATGATCAAGGGATGGTGCCCTTCCCGCCCCTCGTCGATCTCGGGCGGTCGGACATATTCGAACTTCGGGTATGTGTACGTGCTCAGCACGGCGGTCTCCTCCTGGTGTTGGTTCGCTCCGGCCTCACGTCTGGGCGTGAGTTCGACCGGATACGGGCGCCCACGGCGGGCACCCGATCCCTCTGCTGCGGGGCCTGGCGCAATCTGCGTCCTTCAGTGCGGCACCTCAGGCCTGCAGCGCATGCCACATCTGCTGGTCGCGCTCGGCCGTCCAGATGCGCGGGTCGGCGATGCCGCTCGCCTCGTCATGGGCACGCGTGACATCGAACGGCAGGCAGTGCTCGTAGATGAAGACGTGGCCGAACTTCGGATCCATGTTCTTGCGCGTGTGCGCCATCGCCGCCTTCAGGTCCATGCCCTGCGCCACCGCCTCCTGTGCGCTGAGGTACAGCGTGGAGACGAAATCGCGCGTGTAGGCCAGCCCTGCCTGCACGGCAGCAGGCGTCATCAGGGCGGGGCCGCGCCCCGGGACGAGCTTGGCGAAGTTCATCGCGGCAAGCCTGTCGAGCGTCTGCGGCCACTCGGCGAGATAGGCGTCGCCGGTGTAACAAGCCGCGTCCGCCTCGACCAGGTCACCCGAGAAGCAGATCTGCTGAGCGGGCAGGTACACGATGGTGTCGCCCTTGGTATGGCCTCGACCGATCTGCTTGATCTTCACCTCGAGCTTGCCCAGCCAGAGCGTCATCTCGCCCTCGAAGCTCATCGTCGGCCAGGTCAGGCCGGGCACGCTCTCGACAGCCTGGAACAGGCGCGGGAAGCGGCCGATCTCCGAATCCATGTCCTGCTGGCCGCGCTCAACGATCAGATCGTAGGTGTCGCGGCTGGCGATGACCTCCTGCAAGCCTTCGCGCTTGTAGCCCGAAGCGCCGAGCACGCGGACAGCGTGATAGTGGGTCAGCACGACATACTTGATCGGCAGGTCGGTGATCTCGCGAACCTTGGCGATGACGCCCTGCGCTGCGACCGGCGTCGCCGTCGCGTCGATGATCATGACGGCGTCGTCGCCGATGATGACGCCGGTGTTGGGATCGCCCTCAGCAGTGTAGGCGTAGGCGTTATCGGACAGCTTCTCCCAGCTGATCTTCTTCTCTTCGACGTCGGCCTGCGATGCAAACTTCTTGCTGTTCATGATCGTGTGTCTCCTGCATTGACTGGGTGCGTCGAATCCTAGACCGCGATTTGCCTATAGTCAATCGATTTGCTATTAACAAATCTGAAGACCGTGATGAGACCGACCGTGGCACGCGCACGGAAGCTGCTAACATTCGCCGCGATTCAGGAGGGAGTCATGCAGGACAACACGCCGGCGGTAGCCGACACCGAACGCAGCGAACGGCGCGGCATCCAGTCCATCGAGGTCGGCGGCGCCCTGCTGCAGGCCCTGGTGCGCAGCGGCAAGCCGATGATCCTGAAGGAGCTCGCGCGCGAGGCGGGCATGCCGCCCGCCAAGGCCCACCCCTACCTGGTGAGCTTCGGCAAGCTCGGCCTCATCGAACAGAACCCGCTGACCGGGCGTTACGGCCTGGGGCCCTTTGCCCTGCAGGTCGGGCTGACCGCCCTTCACGGACTTGACCCGCTCAAGGCCGCGATTCCCGAGGTCGCTCGCCTGGCCGACGACATCGAGCTCAACGTCGCCATCGCGGTATGGGGAAACCTGGGTCCGACCATCGTTCACATAGAGGAATGCAGCAAGCAGATCCACGTCAACATGCGCCCTGGCACGGTGATGACGCCCTTGCTGCTGTCGGCCACCGGACGGGTGTTCGCGGCCTTCCTTCCCGAGCGCATCGTCGCGCCGATCCTCGCCGGCGAGACTGCAGCCGAGCCCGCCTCGGCGACCGACCTGACGGTCACCTCGCCCGAGGCGGCAGAGCAGCTCCTACAGGAAGTGCGCCGACACCGCCTGGCGCGCGCGCTCGGCAACCCCATCCCCGGCATCAATGCGTTCTCCGCGCCGGTCTTCAACGACGTCGGGCAGCTCACGCTCGCGATCACGGCGATGGGCCCCGCAGGCAGCTTCGACACCGCCTGGGATGGCGCGACCGCACAACGTGTGCGCACCTGCGCACAGGTCGTCGCGGCCCGCCTGGGCGCCGCGGCTCAGTCGCCCAGCGCGGGCGTGTAGAAGCGGTGGTGGCCGCGGCCGCCGTGCTTGACCGCGTAGAGGGCGAGGTCGGCCCGCCTGAGCAGGCTCTGCGCGTCGCCTCCGTGCTCGGGCGCCAGCACGATGCCGATCGAGGCCGACACGCACCCCTCGCCCTTCTCCAGCACGAAGGGCGTTGCGATCGCCTCGCCGATGCGCAGGGCAATCTCCTCGACGTCGTCCATACCGCCGATCTCGTTGAGGATGACAGCGAATTCGTCACCGCCGAGGCGGGCAACGGTGTCCGATTCGCGCACACAGGCGTTAAGGCGCTCGCCCGCTTCGACCAGCAGGGCGTCACCGGCGAGATGCCCCAGGCGGTCGTTCACCGCCTTGAAGCGGTCGAGGTCCACGAACAGCAGCGCGAAGGCCGAACCTCGCCGGTGCGCCCCCGCCAGCGCGGAAGCGAGGCGGTCGTCGAACAGTGCCCGGTTCGGCAGGCCGGTCAGCGGATCATGGTCTGCCCGGTAGCGGATCTTGTCCTCGAGCGCCTTGCGGCTGGTAATGTCGCTGAGGGTGGCGATGTAGCCCTGAATGTCGTCGGCGGCACCGACGCGGACGATCGAAATCCACTGCACGTAAAGGTCGCCGCTCTTGCGCCGGTTCCACATCTCGCCCTGCCAGCTGCCCTCGCGGGCGAGGCTGTCATACATCTGGGCAAAGTAGTCGGCATCATGACGCCCGGACGCAAGCAGTGCAGGCGTGCGGCCAAGCACCTCCGCAGCGGCATAGCCGGTAATGCGGCAGAAGGCGGGATTGACCTGGGTGATGCGGGACTCGGCGTCGGTCACGATGATGCCCTCGGCTGCGCCGTCGAACACCGCGCGGTAGCGCGCCTCGCTCTCTGCAAGCTGGCGCGCGCTGTGCCGATGCAGATCGACCTCGTCCGCCAGCTTGCGATTGGCGTCGGCAAGCTCGCCTGTGCGCAGCGCGATGAGGCGCTCCTGGTCGGCATTGATCGCGCGCACCACGCGCAGGTGGCGGCGGTTGACCTGCAACAGGCCATGAATCAGCCCGGCGGAGATCAGGAAGGCGAGCAGGTGCATGGCCCCGGTGCGCAGGCGCTGGGTGTCACGCATGGCAATCAGCGCCTGCGCAGGCATGGTGACCGAGATGCCGCCGCGGACGTCACCGACCTCGTAGCCCTGCGCGATGTGGCACTGCAGACAGGCCGGCACCACCAACAGCGGCGCCATGTAGCGATGGGTCTGGGTGTCGCCCGCAGCGACGAGCTCCAGCACTTCCGCCTCGCCACGCTCGAAGCGCCGTAGCGCCTCGCGCTCCCAGGGGTCGGGCGCATTGCCCGGGCGGATGGGGGACAGGCTCGTGATACGCACGCGCACGCCCTGCTTGGCCTCGGCGAGTTCGGCGATCTGTCGCGTCATGTAGGCCGGATTGACCATGGTGAGACGGCGCCCGTCCGCGCTGTCGATATCGCGCGCAGGATGCTCGAGGTAAGGATTGGGCTGGCCCTCGTCCGAGACAAGGACATACACGCCTCCGTGGCGCGCATTCCATTCGCGCGTGGTCTCGACCAGCGCGAACAGCGTCGCGCCACGCTCGCGCGCCAGGGCGAGCACGCTGCGATCGATCGACCGCCACTCGAGCGCCAGCAGGACGCCGAACAACAAGGCGCACACGAGATACCCCAAGGCGACAGCCGAGGCAAAGCCCCCCTCGCGCAGCGCGCGACGGCCTTCGGGGATGGGCTCGCGGGGCGGACTCATACGCCTAGTCTAGACCGTCGGAAAGATGGCTGGGAAGCTCATGCATCCACAGTGGAGACCGTCGTCCGCCCGGGCGCGGCCACTGCCTCCTCGTCCTCGCTGCCCAGAAAACCGCCGCTCTGATGCGCCCAGAGGCGCGCATACAGCCCCCCCTGGGCAAGCAGGCTGCGGTGATCGCCCTCCTCCACGATCCGCCCACGGTCCATCACCACCAGGCGGTCCATGGCGGCGATCGTAGACAGCCGGTGCGCGATCGCCACCACGGTCTTGCCTTCCATGAGACGGTAGAGGCTCTCCTGGATCGCGGCCTCGACCTCGGAGTCGAGCGCACTGGTGGCCTCATCGAGCAGCAGGATGGGCGCGTCCTTCAGCATCACGCGCGCGATCGCGATGCGCTGGCGCTGGCCGCCGGAGAGCTTGACGCCGCGCTCGCCCACATGGGCGTCGTAGCCGCGCCGCCCCTTGGGGTCGGTGAGGCCGAGAATGAAGTCGTGCGCTTCGGCACGCTTGGCTGCCGCAATCATGTCCGCATCGGAGGCATCGGGGCGGCCGTAGAGGATGTTGTCTCGCACCGAACGGTGCAGCAGCGAGGTGTCCTGGGTGACCATGCCGATCTGCGCGCGCAGGCTGTTCTGGGTGACGCCGGCGATGTCCTGGCCGTCGATCAGGATGCGGCCCTGCTCGAGGTCGTAGAAGCGCAACAGTAGGTTCACCAGGGTCGACTTGCCCGCGCCCGAGCGCCCGACCACGCCGATCTTCTCACCCGCGCGGATGGTGAGCGTGAAATCGTCGATCACCCGCCGCGCCTGTGCGCCCGTCGCACCATAGGCGAAGCCGAGTTGCTCGAAGCGGACTTCGCCACGGCTCACCACCAGCGGCCTGGCATCCGCGCGATCCACAACCGCATGCGGGCGCGACAAGGTGTTGATGCCGTCCTGCACGGTGCCGACGTTCTCGAACAGCGAGGCCATCTCCCACATCACCCAGTGCGACATGCCATTGAGGCGCAGCGCCATCGCGGTCGCCGCCGCCACCGCGCCAACGCCGACCTGGCCCTGGCTCCACAGCCACAGCGCCACCCCGCTGGTGGAGAGGATGAGGCCCATCGACAGGCTGTGCACGACGATCTCGATGCCGCTCACCAGGCGCATCTGCGCGTGCACCGTGTGCAGGAACTCCTGCATCGCGCCCCGTGCGTAGCCTGCCTCACGGCCAGCGTGGGAGAACAGCTTGACGGTGGCGATGTTGGTGTAGGCGTCGGTGATGCGCCCGGTCATCAGCGCACGGGCGTCGGCCTGGACGCGCGACACCTTCGACAGGCGCGGCACGAACCAGCGCAGCACCAGTGCATAGAGCGCCAGCCAACCCAGGAAGGGGGCGAGGAACCAGACGTCGAAGCTCGCCACCACCAGGGTGAGAGTGACGAAGTAGATGGTCACGAAGACCAGGATGTCGGTCATGATCAGGCAGGTATCGCGCACCGCGAGCGCGGTCTGCATGACCTTGGCCGAGACCCGGCCGGCGAATTCATCCTGGTAGAAGCTCATGCTCTGGCCGAGCATCAGACGGTGGAAGTTCCAGCGCAGCCGCATCGGGAAATTGCCCGCCAGGCTCTGGTGCTTGAGCATGGTCTGCACCGCCACCAGCGCGATGCTGCCGACGATGATGGCCGCAAGCAGCAGCAGGGTGCCCCCCTCGTCGGCCCACAAGCGCGCGGGTTCGACCGCAGCGAGCCAGTCGACCACCTTGCCGAGCATGGCGAACAGCAAGGCCTCGAAGGCGCCGATGCTCGCGGTGAGCAGCATCATGCCGAGGATGAAGGGCCGCATGCCCTCTGTACCCGCCCACAGGAAGGCGAAGAAGCCGCGCGGCGCAGGGCCGGGCGCGGCTTCGGGATAGGGGTCGATACGACGTTCGAACCAGCTGAAAGGCACTGATGGGCTCCTCGATGATCTCGGCATGTGACAGCCAGAGTGTGCCGTGGTTGCCCGCACAATGGCAAAAAGCCCCGTACGGGGCTGGGCCGCGCGAGGCCGCGCGAGGACTGCTGTAGGAGCGGCGCCAGCCGCGAGCTTTCGTCGCGCAACCAACTTGCGCCATCGCCTTCAACACCTCGCGGCTGGCGCCGCTCCTACATGAGGGGCAGTACGGGGGGCAGCGCCCCCGTGTGAGCTTACATCGCCGGTGCGCTGCTGCGAATCAGGTGATCGAAGGCCGACAGCGAAGCCTTGGAGCCTTCGCCCATGGCGATGATGATCTGCTTGTACGGCACCGTGGTGCAGTCGCCGGCAGCGAAGATGCCCGGCACCGAGGTCTGACCCTTGGCATCGACGATGACCTCGCCGAAGCGCGACAGCTCGACCGTGCCCTTGAGGAAGTCGGTATTGGGCAGCAGACCGATCTGCACGAAGATGCCCTCGAGCTCGACGCGGTGCACCTGCTCGGTGTTACGGTCCTTGTACACCAGGCCGTTGACCTTGTCGGTGCCGGTCACCTCGGTGGTCTGCGCGCTCTTGATGACGCTGACGTTGGGCAGGCTGTAGAGCTTCTTCTGCAGCACGGCGTCGGCACGCAGGTCATCGGCGAACTCGAGCAGGGTCACATGAGCGACCACGCCGGCGAGATCGATCGCGGCCTCGACACCCGAGTTGCCGCCACCGATCACCGCGACGCGCTTGCCCTTGAACAGCGGGCCGTCGCAGTGCGGGCAGTAGGCCACGCCCTTGCCGCGGAACGCCTTCTCGCCGGGCACGTTCATCTCGCGCCAGCGCGCACCGGTGGCGACGATCACGGTCTTGGCCCTGAGGCTGGCGCCGTTCTCCATCTTGACCTCGTGCAGGTTCTCGCCCGGCACCACGGCGGCGACGCGCTGCAGGTTCATGACGTCGACTTCATATTCCTTGACGTGCTCCTCGAGGGCCGCGACCAGCTTGGGACCTTCGGTGTACTTCACCGAGATGAAGTTCTCGATCGCCATCGTATCCATCACCTGGCCACCGAAGCGTTCGGCGACCACGCCGGTGCGAATACCCTTGCGTGCAGCGTAGATCGCCGCCGCCGCACCCGCTGGGCCACCGCCCACCACCAGCACGTCGAATGCAGCCTTCTCGGCCAGCTTCCTGGCGTCGCGCGCCGCAGCGCCGGTGTCGACCTTGGCCAGGATCTGGCCCAGTTCGAGGCGGCCCTGGTCGAACTCCTCGCCATTCAGATAGACGGTGGGCACCGCCATGATCTGGCGCTCCTCCACTTCCTTCTGGAACAGTGCGCCGTCGATCATGGTGTGGCGGATCTTCGGGTTGAGCACTGCCATCAGGTTCAGGGCCTGCACCACATCCGGACAGTTATGGCAGGACAGCGAGATGTAGGTCTCGAAATTGAGCTCGACGTCGAGGCTCCTGATCTGCTCGATCACCTCGGCCTCGACCTTGGGCGGGTAGCCACCGGCCTGCAGCAGGGCAAGGATCAGCGAGGTGAACTCGTGGCCCATCGGCAGGCCGGCGAAGCGCACACGCGCCTCTCCACCACGCGGCCCGACCGAAAACGAGGGCTTGCGCTCGTCGTCATCGCGGCGCTCGATCAGGGTGATGAGCTTGGACTGCTCGACCACGTCGTGCAGCAGTTCGAGCATTTCCTTGGACTTGGGACCATCGTCCAGCGACGCCACGATCTCGATCGGCTGCGTCACCCGCTCCAGGTAGGCTTTCAGTTGAGTCTTGATGTTGGCGTCAAGCATGACGGTTGTTCCTTTGGATGATTCCGGCCGCTGCGGTTTTGCGCGGTCCTGATACGACACAGCCGGCACGGGGCCGGCTGCTGGATTCACGGCCCGGACCCCATGGGCCCGGGCAGATGCTGCGGCCTGCTTAGATCTTGCCGACCAGGTCGATCGACGGCGCCAGCGTGGCTTCGCCTTCCTTCCACTTGGCCGGGCAGACTTCGTTCGGGTGCGACGCGACGTACTGGGCGGCCTTGAGCTTGCGCACGGTTTCGGTCACGTCACGGGCGATGGCGTTGTCGTGCACTTCCATCGTCTTGATGACGCCTTCCGGGTCGATCACGAAGGTGCCGCGCAGAGCCAGACCAGCTTCCTCGATATGCACGCCGAAAGCGCGGGTCAGCTGGTGAGTGGGGTCGCCAACCAGGGGGAACTGGGCCTTGCCGACCGCCGGCGAGGTTTCGTGCCAGACCTTGTGCGAGAAGTGGGTGTCGGTGGTGACGATGTACACCTCGGCGCCAGCCTTCTGGAACTCGGCGTAGTGCTCGGCAGCGTCCTCGATCTCGGTCGGGCAGTTGAAGGTGAAGGCAGCCGGCATGAAGATCAGCACGGACCACTTGCCCTTCAGGTCGGCTTCGGTCACTTCGATGAACTTGCCATTCTTGAAGGCTTGGGCTTTGAACGGCTGGACTTGGGTGTTGATCAGCGACATGTAGTTGCTCCAGAAGGGGTTGCAGGACGTTGGGTGAAACTCGATGGATGCCAGTCTAGATCGGCGCCATGCATTGATCTAATTGATTATCGAGATACTCTCGATTGAAAAAGCCTATCAGAGAAAGCAGGCGCCAGGACGCCCCATCGATTTCAGCATCATACGTCAGGGCACACGCGCGGATTTCAAGCCCCGGCAAGGTGCCTGCGCACCGAGATGGCAGCCCCCAGCCAACCGAGCAGCGCGGCGAAGGCAACGATGGCCAGTGCAGCACGCCAGTCCGGCCCACTGAGCACGAACACCGCGCCGTAGGTCTCGGCCAGCGCGGTGACGGGGGCGGAGAGCGCCCGCACGCCCAGCGACACCGTACCCAGGGCCACCAAGCCGCCGAGCGCGCCCTGGAGGCCACCAAACCAGTAGAACGGCCGCCGGATGAAGGGGTCGGTGGCGCCCAGCAGGCGGCTGACGGCGATCTCCTGGCGTTGCGTCAGAATCTGCAGGCGGATGGTGTTGAAGGTGACGATCACCAGCGCAAAGCCGAGCAAGCCCGCCAGCATGAGCACGGCAGAGCGTCCGAGCCCAAGCAGCGCATGCAGGCGCTTGACCCAGGCCGAATCGAGCTGGACATGGGCCACCTTGGGCCACGCCGCCATCTGCTCGGCCATGCGCTCGAACAGCTCCGGATCCTCCTCGCGCAATGACAGCACGAAGGCATCGGGCAGCGGGTTGGCGCTGAGCCCGCCGAGGACGTCGCCCAGGCCGCTCGCTTCGAGCTGGCGCAGAGCCTCGTCGCGCGCCACGAAACGATAGCTGCCGAGGTCGGGCGTTGCCTTCAGGCGCTGCTCGATGGCGGCGCGATCCTCGGGCCCGGCGTCCATGTCGAGAAAGAGACTGATCTCGGGAGCGCCCGAGACGCCGCGCGCCAGCGAGGACACATTGTCCAGCAGCAGGTAGCCGCCGCCCGGCAACGACAGCGCGATGCCGACCACCAGCGCGGACAGCAGGGTGCTCAACGGCTGGGCGGCAAGGCGGCGCAACGCATGGGCGATGGCGCGCAGGTGCAGGTAAAGCCAGTGGATCATGCTGCCTCCATGGCCGGGCGCCCTGTGGGACGCGAGTCCTCCACGAGTTGCCCCTTCGCGAGCACGAGCCGGCGCGGCCGGCTCGCCGAGAACAGACTGGCATCATGCGTGGAGATGAGCACGGTCACCCCGGCCTGATTGAAGGAGCGGAACAGCTCGGCAATGTCCGCCGCATAGGCGGGGTCAAGATGCGCCGTAGGTTCGTCGGCAATCAGGATGGAGGGCCTGTTGACGATGGCACGTGCGATCGCCACCCGCTGCTGCTCGCCACCGGAGAGACCTGCGGGCATTTCCTTGCCACGCCCGTCCAGACCGACACGCTCGAGCGCCGCCCCGACCCGGCGAGCGGCATCACCCGGCGGATGGCCAGTGATGACGAGAGGCAGCATCACGTTGTCGAACACGCTGCGGTCGAACAACAGGCGGCTCTCCTGCAGCACCAGGCCGAGGTTGCGCCGCAGGTAGGGAATGGCGGTGCGCGGCAGATGGGAAACATCCTGCCCATTGATGAGCACACGCCCGGCGCTCGGACGCTCGATCACCGGAATGAGCTTGAGCAGCGTGCTCTTGCCCGCACCCGAGTGACCGGACAGCACGACGAGTTCGCCGTGGCGGACCTCGAAACTGATCCCGGCCAACGCCGTATAGCCGCCCGCATAGCGCTTGGCTACGCCCTCGAAGACGATCATCTGCGCGCGTCCGCTCCCGCCTTTACCGCACCTGCACCAGGCTCGAACAAGGCATCGACGAACTCGCGTGCCTTGAAAGGCTGCAGGTCGTCGATACCCTCGCCGACACCGATGAAGCGCAGCGGCTTGGGGCATTGGCGCGCGATCGCCGCCAGCACACCGCCCTTGGCAGTGCCATCGAGCTTGGTCACCACCAGGCCGGTGACGCCGATCGCCTTGTCGAAGGCCTTGACCTGGGCGAGCGCGTTCTGGCCGATGTTGGCGTCGAGCACCAGCAGCACCTCGTGCGGGCCGCTCGGGTCGGCCTTGGCGATCACCCGGCGCACCTTGGCGATTTCTTCCATCAGGTGGAGCTGGGTGGGGAGGCGCCCGGCGGTGTCGGCGAGCACGACGTCGATCCTGCGCGCACGCGCGGCGTTGATGGCATCGAAGATGACCGCTGCGGCATCGCCGCCCTCCTGGGCGACCACGGTGACGTTGTTGCGCTCGCCCCAGGTCATCAGCTGCTCGCGCGCAGCAGCGCGGAAGGTATCGCCGGCCGCCAGCAGCACACTCTTGCCCTGGGCCTGGAAATACTTTGCCAGCTTGCCGATCGAGGTCGTCTTGCCCGAGCCATTGACGCCCGCGATCATGATGATGAAGGGCTGGTGGCTGCCGAGCTCGAGCGCCTGCTCGAGCGGCGCAATGATGCCGTGCAGGCCGTCGGCGAGCGCCTTCTGCAACTGGTCGGCGGTTTCCAGGCGGTCGCGCTTCCAGCGCATGCGCAGGTCGTCGATGAGGTACTGGGTGGCATCGACACCGCAATCGGCCATCAGCAAGGTGGATTCGAGTTCCTCGAGCAGATCCTCGTCGATCTTGCGCAGGCCGAAGAGGTTGGCCAGGCCACCGCCGATCTGCTGACGCGTGCGCGCCAGCCCCGCCTTGAGGCGCTCACCCCAGGACAGGCGCGGCGCCGGCGCCACCACCGTCTCGGCCACGGCTGCAGCCTCCCCCTCCGCAGGCACCACTTCGGCGACGGCTTCAGCCGCTGGCTGCGCGACCTCGACCGCCGGCGCTGCAGCGGCCGCTGCGGCCGGGTCGATCACCGCAGGCGCGGGAACGCCAACCTCGGCCGTCGGTTCCGCTACTGCGGGCGCCACGTCCTCGGGCTTTGGGGACTTCTTCTTCAGGAAACCAAACATGAAACGCTCGGGTCAGAGAGGTCGTTTTGCGTCGGCGCGCACGGCACCCGTTGCGTGGGCGCCCGCCTCCGATCACGCTAAGATGCGGCTCCGCGGCACGCGCCGGCCCTGCCTGCGCCCGTACTGCGAAATGCCGCGAATTCTAACAGATGCAGGACAACTCCATGTTTCGCTCACCCCGCCTTCGTTCAGTGCTGCTGGGCATTGCGGCAGCCACCCTGGCCGCACCGCCCGCCCTCGCCAACCCGTTCGAGACCACGCTTGCAAACGGCATGAAGCTGATCGTAAAGGAAGACCGCCGCGCGCCCTCCGTGGTGCACATGGTCTGGTACAACGCTGGCGCGATGGACGAGCCGGACGGCGTGTCGGGCGTGGCCCACGTGCTCGAACACATGATGTTCAAGGGCACGCGAGAGGTCGGCCCGGGCGAGTTCAACAAGCGCGTCGCCGCCGTCGGCGGGCGTGACAATGCATTCACCGGCAAGGACTACACCGCCTACTTCCAGCAGGTGCCGCCCGCCCATCTGCCGGCGATGATGGCACTCGAGGCCGACCGCATGCAGAACCTGGTGCTCACCGACGACGAGTTCGCGCGTGAGCTCGAGGTCGTGAAGGAGGAACGTCGCCTGCGCACCGACGACCAGCCGCGCGCGCTGGTCTACGAGCAGCTGATGGCCACCGCCTTCCAGGCTCATCCCTACCGCCGCCCGGTGATCGGCTGGATGCCCGACCTCGAGGCCATGCAACCCGAGGACGCCCGCGAGTGGTACCGGCGCTGGTATGCGCCCAACAATGCCTGGCTGGTGGTCGTGGGCGACGTCGACCACCAACAGGTCTTCCGCGACGCCGAGCAGCACTACGGCGCGATCCCGGCACGCGCCCTGCCCGAGCGCCGCATCTCGCCCGAGCCTGCCCAGCGCGGTCCGCGCAGCTCGGAGGTGCGGGCACCGGCCGAACTGCCCTACCTGGCCATGGCCTGGCAGGTGCCCACCCTGCGCGACCCGGCAAACGAGCGCGAACCGTACGCGCTGCAGGTGCTCGCCGCAGTGCTCGACGGCTATGACGGCGCCCGCCTCACCCGCCGCCTGGTGCGCGACGAACAGCTCGCGGTGTCGGTCGGCGCGGGCTACGACGGCAGCGGCCGCGGCCCGTCGCTGTTCTACCTCGACGGCGTACCCGCCCCGGGGCGCACGGTAGATGAACTCCAGGCCGCGCTGCGCGCCGAACTGCAGCGCGTCCGCGACCACGGCATCAGCGCGGAAGAGCTCGCCCGCGTCAAGACCCAGGCCATCGCCAGCCGCGTCTACAAGCGCGACTCGCTGATGGGCCAGGCGATGGAGATCGGCTACCTGGAGTCGGCAGGCTTGTCCTGGCGCGACGAGGACAGGCTGCTCGAAGGCCTGCGCGCAGTCACTGCGGACGAGGTGCAAGCGGTGGCGCGGCGCTATTTCGACGACGCCAGCCTCAGCATCGCCCGTCTCGACCCGCAGCCGCTCGGCGAACAACGCCCGCGCTCGCCCTTCGCCCCCGCCCGCCACTGACGCCTCAGCACAGGAAACCGCTGCAACCATGCGCGCATCGATCCGCCCCCTGATCATCCCCGCTCTCGCCCTCGCCGGCTTCCTCGGCCTGGCCTCACCTGCACTCGCCGGCCCGCAGATCCAGCACTGGGTCGCACCGACCGGCGCGCGCGTGCATTTCGTCGAAAGCCGCGCCCTGCCCCTGGTCGATATCCAGGTGAGCTTTGCCGCCGGCACCGCGCTCGACCCTGCCGACAAGGCCGGCCTGGCTAGCATGACCCAGGCCCTGCTCGATGCGGGCGCCGGCAACCTGGACGAACAGACCATCGCCGACCGCAAGGCCGACCTCGGCGCCCAGGTTCGCGGCGGCGCCGACAACGACCGCGCCAGTCTGGCGCTGCGCAGCCTGTCGTCGCCAGCCGAGCTCGACGCGGCCGTCGAACTCGTTGCCACCGTGCTGGCGCGACCGACCTTCCCTGCCGAGATCCTGGAGCGCGAGCGCGCACGCGCGATCGCCGGCCTGCGCGAGGCGCTGACCAAGCCGGGCAGCCTTGCTGCCCGCCAGTTCAATGCCGCGCTCTACGCGAGCCACCCCTACGGCAACAACAGCAGCCCGGAATCGCTGGCGGCGATCAGCCGTGAAGACCTGGCGGACTTCCATCGCCGATACTACGGCGCCAACCGCGCCGCAGTGGCGATCGTCGGCGATATCGACCGCGCCACGGCCGAGCGCATCGCCGTGCGCCTCACCGAAGCCCTGCCGCAGACCGCAGCCGCCAGCCCGCCGCCGCCCCCCACCCCCACCCGCGCCCAGACTTTCCGCATCCCCCACCCTTCAGCCCAGGCCCACATCCTCGTCGGCCAGCCCGGCATGGCACGCGAGGATGCGGACTACTTCGCGCTGCTGGTGGGCAACCACGTCCTGGGCGGCGGCGGCTTCGTGTCGCGCCTGACCCGCGAAGTGCGCGAGCAGCGCGGCTTCGCCTACAGCATCTATAGCTTCCTGTCGCCGCAACAGGTCGCCGGCCCCTTCCAGATCGGGCTGCAGACGCGCGGCAGCCAGGCCGACGACGCACTCTCGGTCGTGCGCCAGACACTCGACACCTTCATAGCCGAAGGACCGACTGCCGACGAGTTGCAGGCCGCCAAGGACAACCTGATCAACGGCTTCGGACTGCGCCTCGACTCCAACGCCAAGCTGCTCGACCATGTCGCCATGATCGGCTTCTACGGCCTCGCCCTGGACTGGCTCGACACCTATCCAGCACACGTCGAGAAGGTCACCGTGGCGGCCGTGCGCGACGCCTGGCAACGCCGCATCCGCCCGGATCAGCTCATCACCGTGATCGCTGGCGGCGACGGTGATCGCGCGCCGGATGCCGCTGCCACGCCGAGCGCCGCGATAACGGATGGCGCCAATTGAGCCGGGTACGCATCGTCGGCGGGCAATGGCGCTCCCGCCTGCTCGACGTCGCCCAGGCTCAGGGACTGCGCCCCACGCCCGATCGCGTGCGCGAAACCGTGTTCAACTGGCTGGGCCAGGATCTGGACGGCCAGCACTGCCTGGACTTGTTCGCCGGCACCGGCATCCTCGGTTTCGAGGCGGCCTCGCGCGGTGCCGCGGGCGTGGTGCTGGTCGAGCGTGATGCACGCGCCCTGGACGCACTGCACAAATCGGCAAAGACCCTACAAGCATCGCAAGTAGAGATCGTGCGCGGCGATGCGGTAAGATTCGCGCAAACCACACCGCGAAGGTTCGACGGCGTGTTCCTCGACCCCCCGTACAAGCAGGGTTGGATCGAGCGTGTAGCCCCCTGGCTCGACCGCATCGTCCAGCCCGGTGGCTGGCTTTACGTGGAAGCCGAGGCGCCGGTCACGAGCCTGGGCAAGTGGCACGTCGTCAGGCAAGGACATGCCGGCCAGGTTCATTTCCATCTGATGCGTGGGAGCGATGAATGAAGGAAGCGATTGCGGTCTATCCAGGCACCTTCGACCCGTTCACCCGAGGCCATGAGGACCTCGTGCGACGGGCCTCGGTGCTGTTCGACCGTGTCGTGGTCGCGGTGGCCAAGAGCAACAGCAAGAACCCGATCTTCTCGCTCGAGGAGAGGGTCGAGATCGCACGCTCGGCCGTCGCCGCCTTTCCCAATGTGACGGTGGTCGGCTTCGACTGCCTGCTCATGGACTTCCTGCTGCAGCAGAATGCGCGCGTAATTCTGCGCGGCCTGCGTGCGGTGTCCGACTTCGAATACGAATTCCAGATGGCGGGGATGAACCGCAAGCTCTATCCGGACGTCGAAACAGTATTCCTGACCCCGGCAGAAGAGTACATGTTCATCTCGGCCACCATGGTGCGTGAGATCGCCCGCCTCGGCGGCGACGTAAGCAAGTTCGTGCAGCCTCAGGTGCTGGCACGGCTGCAGGAAAAACTGAACTCAAAGTGAAAGCAAGGAAGCAAAGAACATGGCTCTGATCATTACCGACGAATGCATCAACTGCGACGTGTGCGAACCGGAGTGCCCGAACGGCGCCATCTCCCAGGGTGACGAGATCTACGAGATCGACCCCGGCAAGTGCACCGAATGCGTCGGCCACTTCGACGAGCCGCAGTGCCAGCAGGTGTGCCCGGTCGACTGTATCCCGCTCGATCCCGACCACAAGGAAACCAAGGATCAGCTCATGGAGAAGTTCCTCAAGCTGACCGGCAAGGCCTGAGCCCCTTCTCGGCGGGCAGACGCTGAAAACTCGAATGGGCGAGCCGCGGCTCGCCCATTCGTCTTTGCGGCCGCATGCGCTCAGGCGACGGCGCGCCCCGCCTCCATGTCGACAGATTCCACCCGGGCGAGGCCAAGCGCGTCTGCGATCGCGTTCTCGTGCGCATCGAGGTCGGCGATGAGCGCCAGCACGGCCTGCTCGCCCTGCTTGAGCTCATCGACACGGCTCTCCAACGTGTCGGTCGCCTCGTGGATGCGCTTCACGCTCTCAAGGCGGCGCTTGAGCTGGATCTGGTACTCGCGCACCTGGGTTTCCAGTGGCGACATGACTGCACGCAACCACTGCTCGACGTCGCGGTTGGCGATTTCGAACGTGCGGCGCGCCTGCACCGCCACGGTCTCGAAGAACTTCTGCGTGAGCGCGTGCTTCTCCGTCGTGACCAACACCAGCGCGGTGTTGATCTGGCGATTGAAGGCTGCCTCGAGGCGATCGATCTCCTTCTCGTAGCGTAGCGTCGAAAAACCCTCCGGCGGCGTCAGCTTGAGCCCGTGCTCGACGCTGAAGCGCTTGTACATTGCGTCGAGCATGCGCGTGATCTCGCCGATCTCTGCCGTCGACCGCTCCAGATTGGCGCGCAAGTGTTTGAAGAAGCCCTCCATCGCCTCGCGCAGGCCGCGCGAGAAGGAGGACTCGAGCATGGCCTCGCGCGTGCGTCGGGTCTCGTCGCGCAATGCATCCAACCCCATGTGGGCAAGAAGGTTGTTGGTCAGGTTGGAGAACACCGAGCGCACCGCGTAGTACTTCTGCAGGCCCTGCTCGAACTCCTCCTTTTCACTGCGGATCTTGCGCATCATGTATTCGATGACGCTCTGGTTCTTGCCGCGCAGGTCGGTGAGTTCCTGCAACTGCTCGCGCAGGCTGCCCAGGCGGGCCTCCAGCAGGCCGCGCGTGGCAGCGATGACCTCGTGCGTCTCGGCGAACATGTCCTCGCGCACGATCTCCTGCTTGGTGGGCAGCAGGTCCTCGCTCAAGGCGCGCTCGAGCACGGGCACGCGGCTACGCTCGAGCAGCGCCGCATCGCCCTGGATGCGGGCCACCAGCCCCTTCTGCGCCGACACCGGGAAGACCGCGGCGGGCTCGATGCCCAGCGTATCGGCCACCGAATCGACCTGGCGCGCGATCTCGGCGTCGATCCGCGCCTCGTCGCGCAGGCCGTCCCACAGGCCATCGATCTTGTTCAGCACCACCATGCGACCGCGCTGGCGCTCCGCACCACCCTGCACGTAGCTGCGCCATACGGCAAGGTCGCTCTGCGTCACCCCGGTGTCGGCCGCCAGAATGAAGAGCACGGCGTGCGCATTGGGCAACATTGACAGCGTCAGCTCGGGCTCGGCGCCGATGGCGTTGAGGCCGGGCGTATCGAGCACGACCAGGCCCTGCTCGAGCAGCGGGTGCGGGAACTGGATCACCGCATGGCGCCAGACCGGAATCTCGACCAAGCCGTCGGCGCCGGGCTTGATGCCCTCCTCGCCCTTGACATCGACCGCGAAGCCGAGCGCGTCGGCTTCGGGCTGGCTGACGCGCTGGGTGTCGCCCACGCGTGCGAGCGCACGCTGCAGGCTGGGCGCATCGACCGCATCGAGCGGCAACACATGCCACTCCTCGGGATAACGCTTGAGCTCGCTGACCGGCGTCTGGCGCACGCGCGTACCTATCGGCAGCAGCCTGAGCTCGGCCTTCGCCCCCTTGGACCACTGCAGCTCGGTCGGGCACATCGTGGTACGCCCGGCGCTCGAGGGCAGGATGCGATCGCCATGGTCGGCAAAGAAGATGGCGTTGATGAGCTCGGACTTGCCGCGCGAAAACTCGGCAACGAAAGCCACCGTCAGCTTGTCGTCACGCAGGCGCTCGAGCAGGTACTGCAGGCGCAGGTCGGACTGCGCGTCACCCACCTCGTTGCGCGTCAGCCAGCTGCGCAGGCGGGTCACCGCATCGCCTGCATTGGCGCGCCAGCGGGCGTAGGCGGAGAACTGTTCGGTCAGATCGGTCATCTGCACCCTCGTCGAGTGGGTTGCCATGGATATTCCTGAAGGATAGCGGCGAGCACCGCCGTTTACAACGTGAAAAGCGCCTGCTGCGGACAGGAGGCGTGCCACGGCCGACGAGCGACCTAGTTGCGCCGCTGGCAGCGCGGGCAGAAGTAGGTGGCACGCTGGGCGCTGACGATCCGCCGCACCGGCGTACCGCACACCCGGCATGCCTCGTCGTCACGGCCATAGACGAAGTACTGCTGCTGAAAGTAACCCGGCTGGCCATCGCCACCGACAAAATCGCGCAAGGTACTGCCGCCCGCGGCGATCGCCGCCTCCAGCGTCTCGCGCACGGTACTGACGAGGCGTTCGCAACGCTGCTCGCCGAGCCGCCCAGCCACCTGGAGCGGATGGATGCGCGCCCTGAACAGGCTCTCGGAAGCATAGATGTTGCCGACACCGACAACCTTGTGGCTGTCCATCAGCACATGCTTGATCGGAGCACGCAGCCCACGCGTGACGCGGTACAGCCAGGCACCGTCGAAGCCGGCTTCGAGCGGCTCGGGCCCCAGACCGGCAAGCAGCCGGTGCCCGGACGCGGCACCGGGCTGCCAGAGCACCATGCCGAAGCGGCGCGGGTCGCGCAGACGCAAGGCCTGCGCACCGAACACGAAATCGACATGATCATGGACACCTGCGGGCTCATTCGCCTGCACCACGCGCAGGCTGCCGGACATGCCAAGATGCACGATCACCGTCCCCGTACCGAAATCGAACAGAAGGTACTTGGCGCGCCGCGTCACCGCCTGCAGCGTGCGCCCCCCCACCTGCGCGGCCAGGTTGTCGGGTACGGGCTCACGCAGGCGCGCATTGCGTACCACGACAGCGTTCAGGCAACGCCCTTCGACATGCGGCTGGATACCGCGGCGGGTAGTCTCGACTTCTGGCAGTTCGGGCATGAAGATGGGCTGGGCGAGGCGAAACCCCGTGACGGGAAGGGAAGGCGCAGCGGGCGGAGCACCCACATTCGCGGGCCGGGCGGTGCCAATGGCGCACGCTGCTTGCGAGCAGTGCATCGAACTGCATACCATGACGCGAACCGAATTCTAGATCAGCCCTCCAACCCGCGTCAGCCCGCACACGGCCCCGCAACGCCGCGGCCTGCGCCGCATCGATCGAAGTCTGCCGGACCCTGCCCATGAAGACCCACTTGAAGCGCCTTGCCCGATCAGTCTGCCTCGCACTCGCGCTGGGCACGGGCGGGACCGCCGTAGCAGCCAATGGCGACATCGTCGGCGGCGCACTGCCAGCGCAGGAACTCACCGCGCGCACGCTGTACCACTTCCTGCTCGCCGAGATCGCCGGCGCCCGCGGCGAAATCGGCCTATCCGCCCAGCTCTACCTCGACCTTGCGCGCTCCACCCGCGACCCGCGCATCGCGCGCCGAGCCACCGAGATCGCAATGTACTCGCGCAACGTCCAGCTCGCGATCCAGGCTGCGCACATCTGGAGCGAAGTCGCGCCGGAGTCGGAGGAGGCCCGCCGCCTGCTCGCAAGCATCGCCGGGTCCGGGGAGGCACGCGACAGCATCGATCTCGACGCGGTGCAGATCCAGCTCGCGCGTGTGCTCGCCCAGTCGAGCGAGCGCCTGCCGCAGAACCTGCTCGGCCTCAACCGCACGCTCGCGCGCATCCCGGACAAGCAGGCCGCCAAGGAGATCGTGCAACGCCTCACCGAGCCCTACCTTGAAGTGCCTGAAGCCCATGTCGCACGTGCGCAGGCCGCCATGATCGCCGAGTCCCCGATGGAGGCCCTCGCTGCGGCCGACAGCGCGCTCGCACTGCGCCCGGGCTGGGAACCCGGCGTGCTGCTCAAGGCCCAGATCCTGCAACAGGCGGGCGCCGGCGCCGAAGCCATGCGCCAGCTCGAAGCCGAGGTCAAGCGTGCGCCCGAAAGCCGCAGCCTGCGCCAGGCCTACGCACGCGCCCTGGTCGGCAACCAGCGCTTTGCCGAAGCGCGTGCCGAGTTCCGCCACCTGCTCGTCGGCGCGCCCGAGGATGCCGAGCTGCACTATGCCGTCGGCCTGCTTTCGCTCCAGCTCGGCGAAGCCAGCGAGGCCGAGTCCAGCTTCCTGCGCGCCCTTGCCGCCGGGCACCCGCAAGCCGACATCATCCGCCTCCACCTTGGCCAGATCGCCGACGGACGCGGCGAGGGCGAACGCGCCCGCCAGTGGTTTGCCGATGTCAGCGACGAGGGACACCGCACCGAAGCCATCATCCGCAGCGCCCAGAGCCTGGCGAAGGAAGGCCGCCTGGATGAAGCCCGGACGCTGCTGCAGGCTGAAGCCGACGAACCCGAGACCCAGCGCCGGCTGGTCCTCGCCGAGGTGCATCTGCTGCGCGACGCGAACCAGCCGGGCGAGGCCTTGCTGGTGATCGATGACGCCCTGCGCGAGACGCCCGACGATACCGACCTCCTCTACGAGTCGGCCATGCTGGCCGAGCGCCTCGACCGTATCGACCTGATGGAGACGCGCCTGCGCCGCATCATCGAGCTCGACCCCGAGCATGCCCACGCCCACAACGCCCTCGGCTACTCGCTCGCAGACCGCAACCTGCGCCTGGACGAAGCGCACGAACTGATCGAGCGCGCGCTCGAGCTCGCCCCCGACGACCCCTTCATTCTCGACAGCCTGGGCTGGGTACACTTCCGACGCGGCGACAAGCTGGCCGCGCTCGAGCACCTGGAGCGCGCCTACTCGATCCGCCAGGACGCCGAGATCGCAGCCCATCTCGGCGAAGTGCTGTGGGCGCTGGAGCGCAAGGACGCGGCCCGCCGCATCTTCGACGAGGCCTTGAGCGCCCACCCCGACAACCGCCTGCTCAACGACACCGCGCTGCGCCTGGGCGTGCGATGAGCACTGCGCAGCCTGCACACCTCCGGCACGGCCGCCAGCGGCGCGTGCTGCTCCTGGCTCTGGGCGCCAGCCTGGCGCTCACTGCATGCGCCCCCCTGCTCCCCTCATCGCCGGCAGGCGGCACGCCCGCGGCCGCGCGCACGGCATTGCCCGCCTTCCTGCTAGAAGGCCGCCTGTCGGCAAGCGACGGAGTGCAGGGTGCAAGCGGCAGGCTGGAGTGGCAGCACACGCCCGACGCCGATACGCTGGTGCTGCTGTCCCCGCTCGGCCAGATCGCCGCCCGCCTCGACAGCAGCGCTGAGGGCGCCCGCCTGAGCACCGCCGACGGCGCGATCATCGAGGCCCCGAGCGCAGACCTGCTGCTTCCCCGGGTGCTCAACGTCGACATCCCCGCTGCGCGCCTGCGCCTGTGGGTGCAGGCGGTCACCGACGGCAGCGCCGAGGTGCGCCTGCGCGACACCGCCGGGCGCCCCGTACTGCTCATCGACCGCGGCTGGCGGATCGAGTACGCCGCCTATGCCGACGACAGCGCCCAGGCCCTGCCCACGCGGGTGGACATCTCCCGCGGCGATGCCCGCATCCGACTGATAGCCGATTCATGGACCATCCTGCCCTGAACACAGCCCCCCTCCTCGGCACCGTTCTGCAAGCCGGCAAGCCGACCCAACTGCTGGGCTGCCCTGCGCCCGCCAAACTCAACCTCTTCCTGCACGTCGTCGGCCGTCGGCCCGATGGCTACCACCTGTTGCAGACCGCATTCCGCCTGCTCGACTGGGGCGACACGATCGACCTGCGGCTGCGCACCGATGGCGTCATCCGGCGCACCAACGCCATCGCTGGCGTTGCCGAGGAACAGGACCTTGTCGTGCGCGCCGCACGCCTGCTTCAACAACGCACGGCCACCACCCTGGGAGCAGACATTACCCTGCACAAGCAACTACCGATGGGCGGCGGGCTGGGCGGCGGCAGCAGCGATGCAGCCACGACGTTGATCGCGCTCAACCGCCTTTGGCAAACCGGCCAGTCACGCGCGCAATTGCAGACCATCGGACTCGAACTGGGCGCCGACGTGCCGGTTTTCGTCTTCGGCGAGGATGCCTTCGCCGAGGGCGTTGGCGAGCAGTTGCAAGCCCTGACGCTGCCCTCGGCGTGGTACGTGATCCTGTCGCCAGGCGTCTCCATACCGACTGCAGAAATTTTTTCGTCGAAGGACTTGACGCGCAACACACCTCTCATCAAAATGGCGGACTTCGCAGCAAGCACCACCCACAACGACCTGCAGACAGTAGCCTGCAATCGTTACCCGGAGGTGCAAGAAGCGATCGACTGGCTGAGCAACTTTGCACCAGCCAGAATGACAGGCTCGGGCGCCTGCGTGTTTGCGGAAGCACGCTCTGAGGAGCAAGCGGATCGCATCACGAAAAGTTGTCCGCCACGCTGGAAAGCTTGGAAAGCGCGCAGTCTTGCTCGCCATCCGCTTTACGAGTGGTTACAATAGCGCCCGCCCTGCCAAGCGATCTGCATCGCGGGCGAAAAGGTTTCTTGGGGAGTCGCCAAGTCGGTTAAGGCACCGGATTTTGATTCCGGCATTCGAGGGTTCGAATCCTTCCTCCCCAGCCAGATGACGACGGGCAGGCCATGGGCCTGCCCGAGTCGTTTCTGCGCGACAATTTTTATTCGCGCGTCGTTTAAACGGCTTCGGAGTAGCTGAAATGCCCCACGGCAGCCTGATGGTCTTCACCGGCAACGCCAACCCCAAGCTTGGCGCCGATGTGACGCGACGTCTGGGTATCTCCCTCGGTTCGGCCACCGTCGGCCGCTTTTCGGACGGCGAGGTCAATGTCGAACTGCTCGAGAACGTGCGTGGCAAGGACGTCTTCGTCCTCCAGCCCACCTGCTCGCCGACCAACGACAACCTGATGGAACTGCTGGTGCTGGTCGATGCGCTCAAGCGCGCCTCTGCCGGCCGCATCACCGCTGCCATCCCGTATTTCGGCTACGCCCGCCAGGACCGCCGCCCGCGTTCGGCGCGCGTGCCGATCACGGCCAAGGTCGTCGCCAACATGCTGCAAGCCGTGGGTGTGCAGCGCCTGCTGACCATGGACCTGCACGCCGACCAGATCCAGGGCTTCTTCGACATCGCGGTGGACAACGTCTACGCGGCGCCGGTGCTGCTCGCCGACCTCGACAAGCAGAAGTACGACGACCTGCTCGTGGTCTCGCCCGACGTCGGCGGTGTGGTGCGCGCACGCGCCTTCGCCAAGCGCATGGAATGCGACCTGGCGATCATCGACAAGCGCCGCCCCAAGGCCAACGTGTCCGAAGTCATGAACATCATCGGCGAGGTCGAAGGCCGCACCTGCGTGATCATGGACGACATCGTCGACACCGCAGGCACGCTGTGCAAGGCGGCTGCCGCGCTCAAGGAGCACGGCGCCAAGCGCGTGCTGTCCTACTGCACGCACGCCGTGCTGTCGGGCGCAGCCGTATCGCGCATCAATGATTCGGCGCTCGACGAACTCGTCGTCACCGACACCATCCCGCTGCGTGAGGACGCCAAGGCCTGCAACCGCATCCGCCAGGTCTCGGTCGCCTCCCTGCTGGCCGACACCATCCTGCGCATCAGCAACGAGGAATCGGTGTCCTCGCTGTTCATGGAATAAGTCTTTCGCCCGTACGGCCCCGTGCCGTACGGGCTTTCACCGTCTTCGCCTGGTCGCGGGCGAAGACACTCTTCACTCAGGAGCAACACAATGCAGATCGAATTCAAGGCCACCAAGCGTGACGCTCAGGGTACGGGTGCGAGCCGCCGCCTGCGTCGCGCCGGCCAGCTGCCGGGCATCATCTACGGCGGCGCGGGCGAAGTCAGCCTGATCACCATGGACCACAACGAGCTCTACCACCTGCTGCGCAAGGAAGCTTTCCACGCCTCCGTGCTGAGCATCGAGGTCGAGGGCGCCAAGGAATCCGTGGTGCTGCGTGACACCCAGTGGCACCCGTTCAAGCAGCAAGTGCTGCACATCGACTTCCAGCGCGTCGCTGCCGACCAGAAGATGCACCTGAAGGTGCCGCTGCACTTCGTCGGCGACGACGTCAGCCCGGCCGTCAAGCTCGGTGGCTGCATGATCTCGCACACCATCAACGAAATCGACGTCCAGTGCCTGCCCAAGGATCTGCCCGAGTTCATCTCGGTCGACCTGTCCGCGCTGGAAGCCGGCCAGTCGGTGCACGTGTCGCAGATCAAGCTGCCGGCCGGTGTCGAGCTGGTGATGCACGGTGAAGGCGACCCCGTGGTCGCCACCGCGCTGCTGGTCAAGGGCGCTGCGACCGAAGGCGAAGGCGAAGCAGCCTGATCGGCCACAGCCCTGCCCGTACAGCCAAGGCCGACACTGATGAGCACTGCGCCCATGCGCCCGCCTCGTCTGATCGTCGGCCTCGGCAACCCGGGCGCCGAATACTCCGAGACCCGGCACAACGCCGGGTTTTGGTTTTGTGAGCGGCTCGCCGACAAGTTCGGCGTACGCTTCTCGCACGAATCACGCTTCCACGGCCTGGTCGCCAACGCGCGCGAAGCCGGCATGTGGCTGTTGATGCCACAGACCTACATGAACCGCTCCGGCCAGGCCATTGGTGCGCTGGCGCGCTTCTACCGCATCGAACCGGCCGAGATCCTCGTCGTCCATGACGAGCTCGACGTGCCGCCCGGCCAGTTGCGCCTCAAGTTCGGCGGCGGCCTCGGCGGCCACAACGGACTCAAGGACACCTCCGCCCACCTCGGCACCAACGACTACTGGCGCCTGCGCATCGGCATCGGCCACCCCGGCGACCGCAACGAGGTGGTCAATTTCGTGCTCAAGCCCGCACGGCGCGAAGAGCAGCAGCTGATCGACGAGGCCATCGACAAGGCGCTCGCGGTCTGGCCGCAGATCCAGCGCGGCGAGCTCAATGCCGCCGCCACCAGGCTCAACGCACGCCCCGCGCCGCCCAAACCTCCGAAGCCGCCCAAGCCCCCCGGGCCACCCGCAGCCGTCGGCTCGGACGAGCCGCCCGCAGGGGACGGCTGAGGCCCTGATCGCGCTCAGTAGCCGACTGCAGCCAGCGCGCGCAGCGGACCCACCGCACGGATCGCCTCGATCTGCTCGCGGTGGCGGGTGTATAAGGTCCCGCCGAAGCACACTGCGCTCATCGAGATGCCCTCGAAATGCTCCCGGCTGCGCGGAATCGCCAGCAGCCAGCCATCACCCACGAGTAGGTTGAAGGGCGGCAGCAGGCCATCCTCGCCCGGGCGCAACCCGAGCTCGGCACAGGCACGCTCGAAGCCCGCCAGCAGGCTGTCGGCTGACACGGCCACCGCCTCACCCCGTCCGCAGCGCACACGCACGAAGCAGTGCCGCATCGGCAGCGCCGGATGCGTGGCCACCCCCTGCTCTGCCAGCGCTGCCGGCAGCCCGGGCACGAACAGGCGCAGGCTGGCATTGCCCGCGGCCTCCGGCATCCACTGCACATGCTTGTGGCGCTGGCTGGCGCCCGCGGCAGCGCCGCCGTTGTAGAGCCCGATCCCGCCTGCCGCGGCCATCAGCTCGGCAAGCGCGGCAAAGTCACAAAGCGCCAGCGGTGACAACTGCTCGGCGAACTCTCGCCGCGCCAGCACCAGGTGACGCGCGCACAGCGGAAACTTGTTCAGGATCGCGACATGATGGCCGCCGACCGGCCCAACGGTGAGCTCGGGGTCCGGGTTCAGGAAGGGGTTGAAGCTCGGATCGCGCGGACCGCCGGGAATCGCCACCGCCTTGTCGTCCTTGGCGCCCTCAGCCTTCACCGCCGCGGCCGCCTTGCTGGCATCCTTGGCCGCGAGCGAGGACACCCAGCGCACGATGAAGCGCATGCCGGCGTCCTCCATCTCGACCTGCTCGGCCTGTACCGGCACCAGCGCCCCCGACGCCAGCGCCGCCGTGCTACGGTCGTCGATCGCCTCGATCCAACTCGCGTTCATCCATGTCTCCCTGTTTCTGGTTTCTGTTTTGCACAAATGCAGGACGAACGATTGTAGGCCAGGCACAGGACAAGAGCCACGCCGCCTCGTCTCGTCATGCGAAGGGATCGCCTTTGGAGCACCACACTGCGACGCGGTACAATCCGGGGTTTTCCACACCGGATCAAGCCCGTAGCCCTGCGAGCGGCGGCGCGCACCGGAACGATCAAGGATTCACATGAGCCTGAAATGCGGAATCGTCGGCCTGCCCAACGTCGGCAAGTCGACCCTGTTCAATGCGCTGACCAAGGCCGGCATCCAGGCCGAGAACTACCCCTTCTGCACCATCGAGCCCAATGTCGGCATCGTCGAGGTGCCTGATCCGCGCCTGGCCCAGCTGGCCGAGATCGTCAAGCCGCAGAAGATCCAGCCCGCCATCGTCGAATTCGTCGACATCGCCGGCCTTGTCGCCGGCGCATCCAAGGGCGAAGGCCTGGGCAACCAGTTTCTCGCCAACATCCGCGAGACCGACGCCATCGTGCACGTCGTGCGCTGCTTCGCCGACGACAACGTGATCCACGTCTCCGGCAGCGTCGACCCGATCCGCGACATCGAGGTCATCGACACCGAGCTCGCCCTGGCCGACATGGCCACCGTCGAGAAGGCCATCAACCGCTACAAGCGCCCTGCCGCTTCGGGCGACAAGGAGGCCAAGATCCTCGTCGCCGTGCTCGAGAAGTGCTTCGCCCAGCTCGACCAGGGCAAGCCGGTGCGCGCGCTCGAGCTCGCCAGGGAAGAATGGGCCAGCCTCAAGCCGTTCTGCCTAATCACCGCCAAGCCGGTGCTCTATGCCGCCAACGTCGCCGAGGACGGCTTCGAGAACAACCCGCACCTGGACGCCGTGCGCGCCCATGCCGCCGCAGAAGGCGCCGAGGTCGTGGCGCTGTGCGCCGCGATCGAGGCCGAGATCGCCGACCTCGAGGACGCCGACAAGAAGGAGTTCCTCGAGACCATGGGCCTGGAAGAACCCGGTCTCGACCGCCTGATCCGCGCGGGCTACAAGCTGCTTGGCCTGCAGACCTACTTCACCGCAGGCGTCAAGGAAGTGCGCGCGTGGACCATCCACGTCGGCGACACCGCACCGCAGGCCGCCGGCGTCATCCACACCGACTTCGAGCGTGGCTTCATCCGCGCCCAGACCATCGCCTTCGACGACTTCATCGCCTGCAAAGGCGAGGCCGGCGCCAAGGAAGCGGGCAAGATGCGCGCCGAAGGCAAGGAGTACGTGGTCAAGGACGGCGACGTACTGAACTTCCTGTTCAACGTCTGAGAGGCGCCCTACGTTTTCCGCCTTCCAACTGGCCGTCTTCATGCTGGCATTTTCTGCTGATCCTGTCGTTCGATCCAGTTCTGCAAGAACGTGATCGGCGACAGATATCCCAAGCTGGAGTGGCGGCGGCTCCGGTTGTAGAACACAGCGATGTATTGGAACAGATCGCTCGTGGCCTCGTTTCAGGTCGCGTAGCTCACGCCATGCACCCGCTCATTCTCGAGGCCGTTGAAGAAGCTTTCAGTCGGTTCGTTGTCCCAGCAGTTGCCCTTGCGCGACATCGAACCGCGCATGCCATAGGCGGCCAGTCGGACCTGGTAAGCGTGGCTGGCGTACTGACTACCCCTATCGGAGTGGAACAGCACGCCCGGTCCCGGCCGCCTGCGAAACCATGCCATCGACAGCGCATCGAGCACCAGGTCGGTCGTCATCCGTGGTTTGATCGACCAGCCAATCACTGCGCGGTTGAACAGGTCGATCACGACCGCCAGATACAACCAGCCCTCGGGGGTCAATTTACGGTGTCGCCTGACATTGGGCATCGAAGCGTCAGAACTCGGAAGTACTACGGCACGGCGCATCAGGCACGGGATAGGCATGCCGTGCGCCCCGTGCGGATTGAGGCTGACTTGCCGGTGAGGGCGCTACCCATCCAAGCGCGGCTAATCACACAGGCGCACATCAACTCAAAGCATGCAGCGGAAATGGGGTAATTGCAGTTTTATTGGGGTAATTTTCATTTAAAATACCCCAATATGCTGTAGCATTACCCCATTCTTTCGTACTCGGATGCTGCTGCATGCAATCACTCTCGCCAGACTACCTCGTCAAGCTACGCTTCGACGCGCAGCAGCTGGCGACCCTGCGCGCCCTGGGTGAATACAGGGGCAAGCAGCAGCTCTTCGTGGCGCAGTCGCCCGAGGTCTTGAGCGATCTGCGGCAAGTGGCTGTGGTCGAGTCCACCGAGTCATCAAACCGCCTGGAAGGCGTCGTCGTTGCTGCGCACCGGCTCAAGTCACTGGTGCTCAAGAATGCCACGCCGCAAAGCCGGTCCGAGCAGGAAGTGGCGGGCTACCGCGATGCCCTGAGTCTGATCCATGAAAGCGGTGGGCAGATGCCTTTATCAGAAGGCACGGTACTGCAGCTCCACGGCATGCTGTACCGCTACATGCCGCAACCGGGCGGGCACTGGAAGGCCACGAACAACGACATCGTCGAGCGCCACCCCGATGGCAGCTCGCGCATCCGCTTTCGTCCGGTTGCCGCGCACCTCACGCCCATCGCAATGGCAGACCTGATCGCGCGCTACCGGTTGGCCTTGGATCAGCACTTGGCAGACCCCTTGGTACTGGTGCCGCTGGCGATCCTCGACTTCCTGTGCATCCATCCCTTCCCGGATGGCAACGGCCGCATGGCTCGGCTGTTGACCCTGCAGCTGCTCTATCACTTCGACTATGCGGTGGGCCGCTTCATCAGCTTGGAGCGCATCTTCGAAGAATCGAACGAAAGTTACTACGAAACGCTGGAGGCCAGCTCCCAAGGCTGGCACGAGGCAGCGCACGACATCGCCCCGTGGCTCGATTACTTCTGGGGTGCCCTGCTGCGCGCGTACAAGGAATTTGAAGAGCGCGTGGGCACCATCGAGCGAGGCCGTGGTGCCAAGGGCGACCGCGTTCGCTCTGAAATTCTCAAACGCCAACTGCCTTTCTCCATCTCGGAGATCGAAGAGGCCTGCCCCGGCATCAGCCGCGACATGGTGCGCGTGATCCTGCGCGCCATGAAAGCCGAGGGGGTGATCGCCCCAACAGGAAAGGGACGCGGCGCGAAATGGTCGCAAGTCAAGGCGGAGGGAAAAACCTGATGCAACAGCAATCACAAGCATCATATATAAATCAACGCGTTACCGCCGATCTTCTGGTTTAACGTCTGCACCTCGACCTGACACACAACGCTTACGGACCGAGCCGGCTGCACAACGCCCCCGGCGGCCGACCACACGTCCCGCGTTGTAGCCTACAATAAGGTGATAGTCAGCAATCGCCCGCCACATGAACATGTCTGCTCACCACCGCCTCACCCGCTGCCGCGCGCCAGTCCGTGCGGGTGGGCGTGTGCGCGCGCGCAGCATGATGTCGCCGCTGCGCGATCTCGCGACCCAGCTCGCGTTCAAGGTTACAGGGTCTCCCGCCGTGCTTTCCCAGGCCGTGCGGGGCCAGTACCGGGGCTAAACCCCACCCCCGCACGGCACCTTGCCCGGGACGCGCATGACGCGCCTCCCGATCAACGTGCAGCCGCTGCGGGCACCTGTCCAGTCCCCCGCTCCCAGACCGCCCAGGCGGTCAGGCCCCGGTCCATCCGGGCCACCCCGGTCATCGACGCCCCCATCGGCTGCACCCCAGGATGCCGCGCCTTGGCGCGGCCAGGCGATGCACGAGGGTGATGCAATGGTTCTCACACGTAGTTTCGTCAGGGCGAAGCGGCCCTGCACAGACGGCTTTCGCTGGTTCGTCCGCCAGTTCGGCGACGGTGCCAACTATCAGGACATGCTCGACGAGATGGTCGCGGCCGGCCGCGTCGGCGACGCCTGCTGGCTGCTCGAGCAGTTCGGCCCCACCGATGAGGTCCGCGTGCTCGACCTTATCGAGGCCGAGGCAATCGTATTCGCCGGTACGCTCGAGGTGCGCGGCGGCGTCGATGTCGAAGGCATCGTGCGTGTCGGGCGCTCGCTGCATGCCGGTGCCGGGGTACGCGCCGGCGGCGAGCTGCGCATCGGTGCCGACCTGCGCATAGAGGGCAGCATCCGCGCCGAGGCCGGGCTGCGCGTAGGGGGCGACCTGCGCGCGGGCTGGGGCGTGGACTGCGCCGGCGAGCTGCGCTGCGACGGTGAGGTGCGCATCGGCTGGGATCTGCGCTGCGCCGGCCGCGTGCGGATTGCAGGGAACGCTTTCATCGGCCTCGATCTTGAAGGCGACGAAGGCGTACGCTGCACCAAAAGCCTGCAGGCAGGCGGCGACATCCGCGTAGCGCACACGCTGCGCGCTGGCCAGGGCATCGCCGCTGGCGGCTCGATCGAGGTCGGCATGCACCTGGAGGCCGGTTGGGGCATCAAGGCCGGCAAGTTGATTGGTGCCGCCGGGGCCATCCGTGCCGGCGAGAGCCTGAACGCAGGCGAGGCCATCCGCGCTGGCGCGGGTTACGGCGTTTTTGCCGGTCTCGACGTACAGATGGAGGCCTGGGAGAGCAGTGCGCGGGTAAGCGCCCCGCAGCGCCCGGAGGGCCTGATGAGCGGCTGGTGGGCCGGTCCGGCACCGTGCTGAGGGGAGGACGACGAATGAACGCGATCGCCCTTTGCCGCCGCTCGCTCGGCCACCTGCACACCCCACCCTCGCACCGCAGCAGCTTCTCGCCGCGCTCGGCGCTGGCCTTTCCGCAGCCGCCGCCCACGCGCATCGCCCGGGACGCCGTGCTGTCACTGGCGCGGCACCTGCTCGCGCTCTACCGCCCGCTTCCGCCCCAGATCCGCCCACCGCGCCTCGAGCTGCGCATCGACGTCAACCAGCCCGACGAAGACATCGAGGCCGAGCTCGCTTCCCTCCACCGCCGCCTGCACACGCCGGGCGACGCCATGAACGCCTGCGCGCGCCTGCCCGCGTTGCAGCCGGGCCTGATCTTCCATCACCGCGAGGCCGACGGCGAACACTATGTGTATGTCGAGGACCCCAGCCGCGGCTGCCTCGCCGGCTACACCGTGTTCAACCGCCTGATCGAGGTCGACCGCCGCACCGATCGCCACGTGCGCTCGCCGCATTCCAAGTACGCCCCTGCCTATCAGGGTCGGGGCATCGCCAGCACCGTTTACGCCTGGGCACTGGGCCGCGGCCTGTGCCTGGTCAGCGGCGCGCGCCAGTCCGAGGGGGCACATGCCCTGTGGCGCGCGCTGGCGCGCCGCCATCCGCTGCGCTGGGTGAGCCTGCAGGCCAAGCGCATGCACGACCTCGGCAGCGAGGCGCCGGCCGCCCGCGCCGCCGCGCTCGACACCCGCATGCTGCTGCTGGGCGAGGGCTGGAGCCTGCCCCAACTGCACGCGCACCAACTGCTGCACCCGGCCGCCCCGGGGAGCCGCTGAGATGAAGACTCCCGACGCGCCGAGCCCTGTTCCCTCCTGGCTGCGCGCCGCGGCCGCGCTTGCCCTGCTGCTGTTGGTCGCAGCCCTGGCCGAGCCCCTGTTCCAGCGCCTGCCCGCCGCCCATCCGCTGCAGGGCTGGCGCGAACCCGTGCGCAATGCGGCCCTCGCCCTCGCCCTGCTGTTCGGTGCCCACCTGCTGCATGCGCTGGTGAGCAGTCGCCTGTCGCAGCGCCGCAAGGGGCAGCGGCCGGTGCCCAAGGTCCTGCTCGACCTGTTCCGGGTCCTCCTCTTCGCCGCGGCCACCCTTCTGGCGCTGTCACTGCTGCTGCGCCAGGGCCTGTCTGGCCTGCTGACCGGCTCGGGCCTGGTGCTGGCGGTGCTGGGCTTCGCCATCCGCAACGTGGTCGCGGACACCTTGTCGGGCATTGCGCTCGGCATCGAAGCACCGTTTCGCATGGGCGACTGGGTGCGGATCGAGACCCTGGCGCAGGGTCGGGTGCAGGAGATCGGCTGGCGCACCACCCGCCTCGTCACGCGCGACAGCACCTACGTGATCCTGCCCAACAGCCAGATCTCGCGCCAGCGCATCACCAATTTCAGCGCGCCGCGCAAGGAGTACCGCGACCATGTCGAGCTCACCCTGCCGGTGGACCTGCCGGTGGCCGAGGCCAGGGAGCTGATCCGCGTGGCGCTGGACGGCGCCCACAGCCTGGTGGACGGCAAGCCGCCCGAGGTACAGGTGGTGCAGTACGGCCCCCAGGGCATCAGCTACCGGGTGAAGTACTGGGTGCCTCAGCACGACCGCGAGCCCATGTGCCGCGACGAGGTGTTCAGCCTGATCGACCTCGCCCTACGGGAACGGGGCGTGCGCTTCGAGCGTACGCCGGCGGCGGCGCCTTGTGCACTGCGCGGCACGATGCGGGACGAAACGCTGTGAGGCGCGGCCCGGCCGCGGGCGCGTGCCGCCCCTTCAGCCCAGGCTGCGCAGCAAATCCCTGACCCAGCGCCAGCGGCTCAGCACCAGCGCCGAGAAGATCAACGCGCAGCCGAGGAACTGTTGCGCGCTCATCGTCTCGCCGAACCACCACGCCGCCACCAGCGCGGTCCACATCGGCTCGAGCATCAGGATCACCGCCGCGTGGCTGGCGCTGGTCAGGCTCTGGCCGCGCAGCTGGACGAAGAAGCGCAGTGTGGTGGCGAGGATGGCGCTGGCGAGCAGCCAGCCTACGACCGGGGCGGCGACCGTTTCCGGCCAGCGCTCCAGCAGCAGCGACAGCGGCAGCATCAGCACCGCGACCATCAGCACCTGCACCGCGCTCAGCGCCAGCGGCGGCACGTTGCGCACGATGCGGCTGTTGAGCGTGAACAACACAGCGAACACCAGCGCGGCGCCGAGGAAGAACCACTGCCCGGGCTCGAAGCGGAAGCCCTGCTCGAGCGACAGGCAGGCAAAGCCCAGCAGCGCGAGCGGCATCGCGACCCAGGTGATGCGCGGCGGGCGCTCGCCGAACAGCAGCCAGCCGATCAGCGGCACCATGACGATGCCAAGGCTGGAGATGAAGGCGCCTTCACCGATGTGGGTGGCGTGCTCCAGGCCAGTGATCCACAGCGCCATCGCCGCGGCGAACAACGCGCCGACGATCAGGGCGCCCCTGAGGCCCGCCACCGTGAGGCGGCGCAGCTGTGGCCAGGCGAAGGCGAGCAGCACCACGCCGGCCAGCAGAAAGCGCAGGCTGACGAATTGCAGCGGCGCCAGCCCGGCGAGTGCCTCCTTGGAAAAGATCCAGCCGGCGGCAGCCAGCAGCGTGGTCGCCAGCAGCCACAGGTCGGCTTTCAGAGTGTGGGCGGGGGGCGTCACCGCGCTCACACGCCGCCCGGCGGACGTGCGAGCTTGCGCTGCAGCGTGCGCCGGTGCATCTGCAGCGCCCTCGCTGTCGCCGAGATGTTGCCCTCGTGTTCGGCGAGCACGCGCTGGATATGCTCCCACTCCAGGCGGTCGACCGACATCGGCGCGCCCGGCGCGTGATCGTCGATGATCACATCCTCGGCTCGCAACGCCTTGATGATGGCATCGACCTCGGCTGGCTTGGCGAGGTACTGCACCGCACCGAGCTTGACGGCATCGACCGCGGTGGCGATGCTCGCGTAGCCGGTCAGCACCAGGATGCGCACCCCCGGACTGGCATCGAGCAAGGGGCGGATGAGCTTGAGGCCGGATTCGCCGCCGATATTGAGGTCGAGCACGATGAACTCGGGGGTATGGTCCCCGGCAAGCTCGAGCGCCCCTTCGCTGTCGGTGGCGCCATAGGTATCAAAGCCGCGCTGAGCAAGCGCGCGCACCAGCACCCTGTTGAAGGCGGGGTCGTCATCGACGACGAGCAGGGTGGGAGCATTGTCGACAATCATTGCACTGCAGCCTGGGACGGAATCATCAAGCGCGCAATGGTGCCACCGCCGGGCCGCGGACGGAACTCCAGCCGACCGCCATGGTGCTCGACCGCGGCGTGGGCGAGCATCAATCCCACCCCCATGCCCTGGGCATGAGCCCCGAGCGGCGCCCGGCGCGCAGCATCGATGCGCGCAGCGGACAGGCCCGGCCCGCGGTCGGCGACCTCGATGCACACCAGCCCGGCGCTTACGGTGATCGACACCTCGATCGCGCCGGCTACATCGGCCGCGACAACGGCGCCGGCTGTGGCGCACATGTGCTGATTGGCGTTGGCCGCATTATCGATGAGGTTGTGCAAGGCTTCGCCGAGCGAGGCATCGGCGACGATGCTGCCACCCTCGCCCTGCACCTGGACTGCGACGCCGGGACGCAGTTGCCGCCAGCGCGCCGCCACCTGGTCCACCCAGACGCGCACTTCTACGGCGCCACCGCCTTCCGCGCGCTGCTGCCCAGCCTCGCGGGTGAGACTGTTGAGGATGTCGCGACAGTGGTCGACCTGCTCGCGCACGAGCTCCAGATCGTCGCGCACCTCGGCATCAAGGTCCGTGCGCCGAGCCAGTTCGCCGGCAAGGATGCGCATCGTGCCCAACGGCGTCCCGAGCCGGTGCGCCGCGCCAGCGGCAAGCTTGCCCAGGCCGACCACGTAGGCGTCGCGCGCACGCGCTGCGTTGGCTTCGGCCAACTCGGCCTCGCGGCGGGCGAGTTCGGCATTGAGGCGGGCGATGAACCACACCACCGTCACCGCCGCAAATACGAAGCTGATCCACATGCCGGCCAGGTGCCACTGCATGGCGAGCCCGCTGTCGGTGAGGCGCACCGGCTCGTGAAAGCGCCACAGGAAGGAATAGACCCCGACTGCCAGCACAGCCAGCGCCCAGCCCTGGGTAGCCGGCAGGATGGATGCGCCAATCGCCACCACCGGCAGCAGCAATGAGATCGCCGGGTTGGCGACACCGCCGGTGAAATACAGGAAGGCGCCCCAGGCGACAAGATCCACCGTCAGCTGCAGGAAGGCGCCCCAGCGCCCCACCAGCCAGCGCGCCACATCCGCCAGCAAGGCCAGATTGACCGCCAGCAGCGCGAACGTCACGCCCGCCAGCGGCGCCAACGGCTGCGCTGGCACCAGCCATGGAAACACCACAAAGCTCATCGCGGCCATCGCCGCCAGCGACACCCAGCGCAACTGCAGCAAGCGCGCCCGATTCGTGCGCACTGCGCTCAAGCCTGACGTTTCGACCCGCCCCCCTTCCACCTCCATGCGCATGCCATTCACTCCGGTTATGGATATCCCTTTTCACGTCAGGGGCACGTCCCTGTCTTTGCGGTACATCAAGGTTTATGCCATGGCTGCTTCATAGAATGACCCTGCGACAAAACGTCACAGGACAAATTGTCACAGGCAGGCCGCACAGCCAACCCGGCGCGAGGGGCGCAGGGCGCAGTGATTGACTGGATGCCGGCGATCTTATGTGAATACGGGAGCGACGAACCATGCAAGAAACCAAGATGAACACGGTCGAGGCGATGCCCGATCCTAGCCGCCGCAAGTTCCTGAACACCGCCGCCTTCGCAGGCCTGGCGGGTGCAGGCCTGTCGGTCGGCTTGTCCGCCTGCAACAAGGAGTCCGCTCCCGCAGCCGGCGCACCGGCCGCCGCTGGCGCACCTGTCGCCGCAGCCAAGGCCGCCTACAACGATCCGCACCTGAAGCCGGGCGAACTCGACACCTACTACGGCCTGTGGTCGGGCGGCCACACTGGCGACTTCCGCGTGCTCGGCCTGCCTTCCGGGCGCGAACTGCACCGTGTGCCCTGCTTCGTGCCGGACGCACTGGTGGGCTGGGGCCACACCAACGAATCCAAGAAGATCATGGGCACCAAGGCTGACGGCAGCCTGCGCTACACCGTCGGTGACACCCACCACACCCATGCCTCCTACAAGGACGGCAACTACGACGGCCGCTACGCCTGGATCAACGACAAGATCAACAGCCGTATCGCCCGTATCCGCCTCGACTACTTCATCTGCGACAAGATCACCGAGTTGCCCAACGTGCAGGGCTTCCACGGCATCTTCCCGGACAAGCGCGACCCGGTGGACCCGGCGATCAACTACACCACCCGCGTATTCTGCGGCGCCGAGTTCCATGTTCCGCTGCCGAACGACGGCCGCGACGTCGACAGCCCGGAGAAGTACCGGACGCTGTTCTCCTGCGTTGACGCCGAGACCATGGAAGTGCGCTGGCAAGCGCTGATCGACGGCAACTGCGACCTCGTCGCCACGTCCTTCGACGGCAAGCTCGCCGCAACCAACCAGTACAACACTGAAGGCGGCTACCACTACGAAGGCATGATGTCGGCCGAGCGCGACGCCTGCCTGTTCTTCAACATTGCCCGCATCGAGCAAGCGGTGAAAGACGGCAAGTACACCACCTACGGCACGTCCCGCGTGCCGGTGGTCGACGCCACCAAGGCGGCCAACACCGACCCGAAGACCGCGCTGGTGTGCTCCGTCTCCGTGCCGAAGAACCCGCACGGCGTAAATGCCAGCCCGGACGGCAAGTACTTCATCTGCGCCGGCAAGCTGTCGCCGACCGCCACCGTCATCGAACTGTCCAAGGTGCTGGACTGGTTCGACGGCAAGGTGGACGACGAAGACAAGACCATCGTGGCCGAAGTCGAGCTCGGCCTCGGCCCCCTGCACACCGCCTTCGATGGCCGCGGCAACGCCTACACCACGCTGTTCCTGGACAGCCAGATCGTCAAGTGGAACGTGGACGCCGCCATCAAGTTCCACAGCGGTGACAAGAGCGCGCAGTACGTAGTCGACCGCCTGGACGTGCATTACCAGCCCGGCCACATCAACGCGTCGCAGTCCGAAACCATGTTCGCCGACGGCAAGTGGCTGTGCGTGGGCTGCAAGTTCTCCAAGGACCGCTTCCTGCCCGTCGGCCCGCTGCACGCCGAGACCGAGCAGTTTGTCGACATCTCCGGCGAGAAGATGGTGCTGGTGGCGGACCACCCTGTCCGTCCCGAACCGCACGACTTCATCATCTTCAAGCGTGAGCTGCTGCAGCCCAAGCAGGTCTATGACATCAACGAGTTCCCACTCGCAGTCAAGGACCCGAAGGAAGCCGGCGTCTTCCGCGACGGCAACAAGGTGACGGTGAAGATCACCTCGCTGGCACCGGCCTTCGAGCCGCGCGAGTTCAAGCTGCAACTCGGCGACGAGGTCACGATCATCCTGACCAACCTCGACAAGATCGAGGATCTGACGCATGGCTTCGCGATCCCGAAGTACAACGTCAACTTCATCGTCAATCCGCAGGAGACGGCCTCGGTGACCTTCATCGCCGACAAGCCCGGCGTGTTCTGGTGCTACTGCACCCATTTCTGCCACGCCCTGCACCTCGAGATGCGCTCGCGGATGATCGTCGAGGCATAACGCAAAGCACTATCCAGGCTGGAAGACACAAGGGGCGAAAGCCCCTTGTGTCTTTTGATGGAGCGTCATTTCGCCCATCAAAAAATTAGAATTTGATAATGAACAAGGCAGGCGGCGGCGGGCCTCAATAGACTCTCCGCCAGCTTTCAACCGGAGCGCATCATGAACCCGTTCTCCGCCCTGCGCAGCGCCACCATGGGTGCTTTGCTGGCCGTCGCCACCCTGCTCGGCAGCCCGCCGTCATTCGCCCAGACCGCATACGAGGCCCCGCTGCCCGCCCAGATCAACACCGACCCCGACCTCTGCGCGCATGTTGCCTGTACCGAGGTGCTGCCGGCCGCCAGCAGCTTCTCGCACCGCATGGGCAAGCCGACCTACGTCGAGGGCTACCGTGACGACGCGGGCCAACGCAAGCTCGTAGGCTATGTGTTCCTGTCGACCGACATCGTGGATATCCCCGCGTACTCCGGCAAGCCCGTGATCACACTGATCGGCATGGATACTGACGGCATCATTACCGGGACCAAGATCCTGCGCCACAGCGAACCCATCCTGCTGCTGGGCATTCCCGAGAGCGTGCTGACGAAGTTCGTCAACCAGTACCTGGGCAAGTTCGTCGGCGACAAGATCGAGATCGGCAAGGCGCGCAACGAGGAAGGCTACATCGGCCTCGATGCGATCACCGGCGCCACCGTCACGGTGATCGCGCAGAACCAGGTGGTGATGCGCTCGGGCGTGGCGATCGCACGCCAGGTCGGCATCCTGAAGGTCGAACCACGGCCGGCGATCCGCTATTCGGCCATCGACGAGCGTCTGAGCTGGGAGCAACTGCTCAAGGACGGCAGCGTACGCCGCCTGACCGTGAAGTCCGAACAACTGGGCATGCCACGCACCGCTGAGCCTTATGTGGACATGTTCTTTGGCCACCTGAACACGCCCTCGGTCGGCAAGAGCATCCTCGGCGAGAGCGGCTACACCAGCCTGATGTCGCGCCTGAAGGACAACGAACACGCGATCTTCATCATCTCCAACGGCTACGACTCGTTCAAGGGCTCGGGTTTCGTACGCGGCGGCATCTATGACCGCGTGCAAGTAAGCCAGGACATGGACGCCTACACCTTCCGCGACCTCGACTACCTCAACCTTTGGGGTGTGCAGGCGCCCGGCGCCCCGAGCTACAAGGAGTCGGCGATCTTCATCATCCGCGACCCGGGGTTTGCAGCAGCCTACCCGTGGAGCCTGGTCTTCCTCGGCAACAAGCTCGACCGCAACACCGGCCACCGCGACTTCGTCAGCTTCGACAGCGAATACTGGGTGCCTGCGAAGTACATGGAGGGCGGCCGGCCCAAGGTCGTCAAGCCCGATGCCCCCTGGGTGCGCGTATGGAAGATGCGCGCGGTCGAGATCGTACTGTTCTCCATCCTGCTCGTCGGCGTCGCCGCCGTGTATGCGATGCGCGACCGCCTGACCCGCCTGTCCACACGCAAGAACAAGTGGCCGGTCGATGGCTTCAAGTACGCGGCCTGGCTCATCAGCATCTTCTTCGTCGGCTTCTACCTGCTTGCCCAGCCCTCGATCACCCAGGTGCTGACCTGGTTCCACGCCCTGCTCTTCCAGTGGAAGTGGGAGCTGTTCCTGACCGACCCCTTCATCTTCCTGTTCTGGATCTTCATCATCGTCACCGTGTTCGTGTGGGGACGCGGCCTGTTCTGCGGCTGGCTGTGCCCCTTCGGCTCGCTGTCCGAGTTGCTGTACAAGGTGGGCGCCAAGCTCGGCCTCAAGCGCTTCCAGTTCATGCTGCCGATGAAGTGGCACAACCGCCTGAAGTGGGTGAAGTACTTCGTGTTCTTCGGCCTGCTTGCGGTGTCCATGCTGTCGATGGGTCTGGCCGAGAAGCTGGCCGAGGTCGAGCCCTTCAAGACCACCTTCCTCGTCGGCCTGTTCAGCCGCAGCTGGCCCTACACCCTGTTCGCTGCGGGTCTGCTCGGGCTGTCGATCTTCACCGAACGGCCGTTCTGCAAGTACCTGTGCCCGCTCGGCGCAGCGCTCGCCATGCCTTCGACCTTCCGCTGGTTCGGCCTCAAGCGCAAGCAGGAATGCGACTCGTGCAAGGCCTGCGCGGTGGGTTGCGGATCGCTGGCGATCGATGACAAGGGCCGCATCGACCACCGCGAGTGCATGCTCTGCCTCGACTGCATGGTGATGTACACCGACGAGCACGCCTGCCCCCCCCTGGCCCAGGAGCGCAAGCGCCGCACCAAGGCCGGCCTGGCACTCACCCCCATCGGCGCCGACGGCTACTACATTCCGATCAAGCCGGTGGCTGCAGCCACCCCTAAAGCCTGAACCAGGAGGACACGAGAATGGTCGATCCGCGCATCCTGACCGAAGCCGTCCACCCACCCTACGAGGACAAGGGTGCAACCCGCCTGCTGGCCGAGGCCTGGGACCACATCTGGCCGTGGAGCCGCAGCGGCTTCGAGCGCCAACGCGCCGTGCAGGCGGCGGGGCTGGCTATTGCGGTCGCCGCCACGGTGGCCTGGGTACTGGCCGCAATGGGCAACCTGACACCTGGCGCCATCATCGGCTGGTGGTTCGGCTGGAGTGTCTTCGAGGTCGTGGTGCGCATGGGCGCCAAGCCCTACGTGAAGGACGGCCCCTGGTGGGGCCGGCGCTACCGCAAGGCCAGCCCGATGGACATGGTGTGCTACGTCGGCTTCAAGAACCTGCTGGTCGGCGCTGTGCTCTTCATCGGCCTCAAGAGCCTCGGCCTGATCGTGATCTGAGCGCAGCCCGGCAACGGGCTGGTTGAAAAAAGGCGGAGTGCTGCTTCACCCAGATCAAGGCAGCATGCGGCACTTCGTCGCACACTGGCGCCAGCCTCGCCACAGAGCAGACAATGCCCCACCCCCTCTTGCCCTTTCGCTTTGCCGTATTCATCGCCTTCGTCGTCCTGCTCGCCGCCGGGATCCTGCCGGCCCACGCGGCGACCTGGCGGGTGCAGGCCGGCGAATCGATCCAGGCCGCAATCGAGCGTGCGGCGGCCGGCGACACCGTGGAAGTCGAGCGCGCACGCTACGTCGAGAACCTGCGCATCGACAAGGCGCTGACCCTGCGTGGGCTCAACCGGCCGACGATCTCGGGAGGGCTGCGCGGCGACACCATCCGCATCACCGCCAGCGACGTCACGATCGAGGGCCTGATCGTGTCGGACTCGGGCGACAGCCTGCGCGAGCAGAACGCCGGCATCTACATCTTTCCCGGCTCGGACCGCGTGGTGGTGCGCAATTGCGACATCACCTACAGCCTGTTCGGGCTGTGGATCGAAAAGGCCAACGACGTCCTGATCGAGGGCAACCTGATCACCGGCAAGCGCGAGTACGCCTCGCCACAGCGCGGCAACGGCATCCAGCTCTACAACACCCGCCGGGCGCGCATCATCGGCAACAACGTCAGCTTCGTGCGCGATGCGCTCTATGTCGATGTGTCGCATGACGCCGAGTTCCGTGACAACAAGCTGCACCACAGTCGCTACGGCACGCATTACATGAATGCCTACGACAACCTGTGGGAGAACAACGAGACCTGGATGAACCGCGGCGGGCTGGCGCTGATGGAAGTGCGCCGCCTGACGGTGCGCAACAACCGCGCCTGGGCCAACTCGGACCACGGCATCATGCTGCGCACCATCCAGGATTCGGTGATCGAGAACAACGTGGTCGCCGGCAACCAGCGCGGCTTCTTCATCTACGACGCCGAATACAACACCCTGCGCGGCAACACCGTGGTCGACAACGTGGTCGGCATCCACCTGTGGGCGGGCTCCAAGAACAACGTGGTCGAACGCAATGACTTCATCTTCAACCGCGAACAGGTGCGCTACGTCGGCGCGCGCGACATGGTCTGGGGCGAACAGGAAGGCAACCACTGGGGCAACTACCTGGGCTGGGACCGTGACGGCGACGGCATCGGCGACGTGCCCTACGAAGCCAATGACCTCGTCGACCGCCTGACCTGGCGCCATCCGATGATGAAGCTGCTGCTCGGCAGCCCGGCAGTGCAGACCCTGCGCATGGTCGCGCAGCAGTTCCCGCTGCTGCGCGCGCAAAGCGTCGTCGATCCGAATCCGCGGATGGAGCCCAACAACCCTGACTGGAGCCAATGGCGTGGCAGACACTTCCCCCGCGCTCAATGAGGCCGGCAAGGCGATGATCGTCGCCCGCGGCGTGCGCAAGCATTTCGGTGCGATCCACGCGGTCGATGGCGTCGACCTCGACATCCGGGGGGGCGAGCTCTTCGGCCTCATCGGCCACAACGGTGCCGGCAAGAGCACCCTGTTCAAGATGATGCTCGGCCTGATCCCGATCACCGCCGGCGAGATCCGCATCGATGGCGCCCCGGTGGGCGCTGGCGGCGGCAGCTTCCGCGCCGTGCGCCGCAAGGTCGGCTACCTGCCCGAGAACGTCGTCCTCTACGACAACCTGACCGGGCTCGAAACCCTCGATTTCTTTGCCCGCCTCAAAGGGGTGTCGCCCGCCGACAACATGCGCGTACTGGAGCGCGTGGGCCTGGTTCACGCCGCCCGCCGACGCGTGCGCGAATACTCCAAGGGCATGCGCCAGCGCCTGGGCTTTGCCCAGGCCTTGCTCGGGCGGCCGCGCATCCTGTTCCTCGACGAACCGACCAACGGCCTCGACCCCGAGGCGATCCGCGGCTTCTATGCCATCCTGCGCCAACTGCGCAGCGAGGGCGTGACCACCGTCATCACCTCGCACATCCTGGCCGAGATCCAGGAGCGCGTGGACCGGCTGGCCATCATGGCTGCAGGCAAGGTACAGGCCGTCGGCACCGTGGCCGGACTGCGCGAAAGGATGGACCTGCCGCTGTGGTTCGACGTGCGCGTTGCGCCAGCCGATTTCGAAGCGGTGCGCGCGGTGCTCGGCCATCTGCCCGTCGGTGCCGTCGAGGCGCACGACGACCACGTGGCAGTGCAGTGCGCACGCGAATCGAAAATGGCCGTCATCGCCGCGCTGGCCTCGCTCGACGGCAAGGTGCTCGACCTGAGCGTACGCGAACCTTCGCTCGAAGACGTGTTCTTCGGCTTTTCGGACTGAGAGGCAGGCCATGGAGTTCTCGCAGATCACCACCATCGCCGGCAAGGAATTCTGGGACCGCATCCGCAACCGCTGGGTGCTTGCGGTGGCCCTGGTATTCACCGTGTTCGCGCTGTCGATCGCCTATTTCGGCTCGGCCCAGCAAGGCGCGGTCGGGTTCCGCTCGATCGAGGTCACCATTGCCAGCCTGGTCAGCCTGGTCATCTACCTCATCCCCTTGATCGCGCTCCTGCTCGGCTTCGACGCCATCGTCGGCGAACGCGAGCGCGGCTCGCTCGATCTCCTGCTGTCGATGCCGATCACCCGCTTCGAGCTACTGCTGGGCAAGTACCTCGGCCTGGCCGGCGCGCTCACCTTCTCGACCATCGCCGGCTTCGGTCTGGTAGGGATCGTGCTGTCGGCCCAGCTCGACCTCAACGCACTGTTCCATTACTTCGGCTTCATGCTCAGCTCGGTCCTGCTGGGCTGCGCCTTCCTGAGCCTGGCCGTGATGCTGTCGGTGTTCGCCAGCGACCGTACCCGCGCCTCAGGCCTCGCGATCGCGCTGTGGTTCTTCTTCGTGCTGATCTTCGACCTGCTGGTGCTGGGCGTGCTGGTGGTGACAGGCGGCCAGTGGGGCGGCGAGGCGCTGCCCTACGTGATGCTGCTCAACCCGGCCGACGTGTTCCGCATCCTCAACATCTTCACGCTGGAAGATGTGCGTACGCTCTACGGCCTGGCCACGGTCTTCCCGGCCACCCTCGCCCAGCCCTGGCTGCTGGGCCTGGTGATGGCGGGCTGGATCGCGGCACCGCTGGCCATTGCCGCCTGGCGCTTCCGGCGCTGAGGCCCTGCAATACGTTCTGACTGAATGGAGCAATCTTCATGTGCACACATCACGCCTGCCAGAGCCGCCGCCGCTTCCTGATGGCCGCTGCCGGCGCTGGCCTGCTGGCTGCCTGCGGCAGCGGCAGCGAAGGCGGTACCGGCAACCTGGTGCCGCTCGAGATCGATCTCAACTCGAGCTGCGCACTCGACGGCATGCTGCTCGCCGACTATCCCGGCCCGAAGGTGCAGATGCACTACGCAGGGCGCGCCGAGCCCGACTGGTTCTGCGACACCATCGAGATGTTCAGCATCTACCTCAACCCAGAGCAGGCACGCGTCGTCCGCGCCATCTTCGTGCAGGACATGGGCAAGGCCGACTGGGACAGCCCGAAGGGCCATTGGATAGACGCCAAGACGGCGTTCTACGTCTTCGGTTCCAGGCGACTGGGCAGCATGGGCCCCACGGCAGCCTCCTTCTCGATCGAGGCCGAAGCCAAGGCTTTCGCCGACGAACATGGCGGCCGCGTGCTGCGTTTCAACGACGTCACCCCGGACATGGTCGTCCTGGACGGTGGCGCCCTTCATGATCAGCGAATGTAAATAGGCAATAGAACATGGATCCGGTCTACAGCGCCCTCCCTCCCGATGATGCCGCGCATGTGCAGCGGCTCAGCCGGCTGATGTACGAAAGCCGGGAAAACTGCCGCGATGTCCTCAATGCCCTTGGCGCCGGCTCGGCGGACGAACTCCTCGCCCGTATCGCGCACGCCGAACTGCCCGAACACCCGGCCTACGAGCACTACCTTGCCGCACGCATCCTCGCCGACACGCACGAGATCGCACGCAGCGAAGTCGCACGCATCCTGAAGGAGGCCAACGCACAATGAGCCTGCATCCGCACCTTGCCTCGGTGCTCGCCACCGAGCGCGCCGACTGTTTCGCCGCGCAGCCCCGCCTCACCCAGGACGCCATGCTGCTCGAGCTGGCGAACGGCGTCGAGATCACCGTCCGCTACGCCGCCCAGGACGCCTACTCCGTGCGCTGGCGCTGCCCGGACGGCAAGGAGCTTGGCATCGATACCGCGCCGACCCATCCCGGCCTGGCCACTACACCCAACCACCTGCATCTGGCCGAGGGCCTGGTGGTCGCCGACCCGCTCACCCGCATCGGGGACACGGCCGAGGACAACCTGCTGCGCATCATCGATGCCCTGATGCAGGACCCGCTCCTCGCCAGCGAACGCGCATGACGACGCTGAACGGTCGCCGCCGCACCCTGCTGGCCGGCGGCGCCTTGCTTGCCGCGGGGCTAGCGGGCGCCCTGTTCTGGCGCCACGGCACGCGCGCAGGCACCGACTTCGAACCGCCCTTCGAGGACATCTGCATCGTTCCGCCGACGCGGGTGTCGACGCCACACCCATACGACCCGGCCTCAGGCCTGGCCATGCACGAGGCTCGCCCTGTCCCGGCTGAGGCACGTTGCCCGGTGTGCGGCATGTATCCCGCGCGCTTCCCGCGCTGGGCTGCACAGATCATCTTCACCGACGGCTCGGCCCACTTCTTCGACTCGCCGGTCGATCTGTTCATGTTTCTGGCCGAGCCCGGCCGCTTCGACGCCAGCCACAGCGCGGAGGACGCCGCCGCCCTGTATGTCGCCAACTTCGAGGACGGCAGCTGGCTCGACGCGCGGACGGCGGTGTTCGTGATCGAGGCCCGCGTACGAGGCCCCATGCGCGGCCCGGACCTCCCCGCTTTCGCAAGCACGGCGGCCGCCCAGGCCTTCATCGCCGCACAGGGCGGTCGCGCGCTGCACTTCACGGACATCGACCCTGCCGTCGTCGGCAGCCTGCGCGACGCTAACCACGGTCACCACACGCACTGATCCCCGGCACGGTCCTGCATTCAGTCCAGTAATTCGCCGCTGTCGGGGAAGGCACGTATGACCCGGTTCTTGCCCTGGCGCTTGGCCTCGTAGGCGCCACGATCGGCCCGCGCGACGAAATCGCGTGAACTCTCGCCTGGAACGAAACGCGTAACACCAATGCTGGCGGTGCAATGCACCAGAGCGGGCGCTCCTTCCGGGAGGAAGCTGCTTTCACGAAACAATGCCCGGACCCGCTCTGCGGCAGCGAGCGCCTCTCTCACCCGAGTTTCCGGCAGCAGCACGACGAACTCCTCGCCACCATAACGGAAGGCCTGGTCCGTCCGGCGCAGACAGGCGGTAACGCACTGGGCAAGGCGGATCAAGACCTGGTCGCCCTCGACATGCCCCCAGGTGTCGTTGAAAAGCTTGAAATCGTCCACGTCCATCATCATCAGCGACAGCGGATGACGATAACGCTCGGCCCGATCCATTTCCTCGGTCAGTCGCTGCACGAAATGGCGCGCGTTGAAAAGCCCCGTCATGCCATCGGTGATCGACAACAGCCGGAAGCGCTCTTCGCTGCGACGCAGCTCCGCCTCGGCCCGCTTCTGCTCGGTGATGTCCTGCAAGGTCTCTACGGCACCGATGATCTCGCCACGCGCATTGCGCAAGGGCGCAGCCGTGAAGTAAAGCCAGCGCCCGCCATCTCCGAAAGCAGCGAAGAAGTCCTCGGCCTCGTAGGCGCCAGGCAGGGTCGCCGACGGGCGGTACCCCTTGCCCGCATAGTAGCGGTCGATCTCGCTCCCGACCGTGCCATCGACGACAAGATCGGCCAGGCAGGGACGTGCTTCGGTGTAGAAGGCCTTCCAGTGCTCGCCGGTGCCGACGATCTCATTGGCTGGGATACCCGTCAGCTGCGCACAGGCTCGGTTCCAATGCGTCACCTGGTGACTGCCGTCGATGACGAATGTGGGCACCGAGGAGCCATCGACGATCTGCTCCAGGCGCCGGCCCTCGTCGACATACGGCTGCCTGTCACGCGGCCGGGCCCGGACGCGTGCAGCGGACACCACCTCGACCAGACGCCCGCTCCAGTCGCCGCGTTCGTCGCGGACGACGATGTCAACCGCCCCCGCCTTCATCAACGCGATCGCGGTCTCAACCCCGTCGCAGGGACCGATGACGACCACCGGAACAGCGGAATCCTCGGCCACGCGTCGGCATGTCTTCAGCAGTGCCGCGTCGTCATCGCCGACCAGCAACAGCAGGTCGAACCCGGACATGTTGCCGCGCGGCCCGCTGCCATCAAACGCCGGGCGGCACGCCTCAACCTCAGCACAGCCGGCCAGACGCGCAGCGATCGTCGCCGATGCAACGCAGTCGTCGGACACCAGATCAATGAGAAGGATACGCATGGCGCTTTCGCTCTGCCTGGACGCCGATGCACGATATTGCCTCATCGTCAGCGGGCCGACAACGCGCGCGAACGGAGCGGAAGTGCGCTCATGCCATGCGCAAGAAGCAAGAATGGACCCCAGTGGGGTCCATTCTTGCTTCTTGCAGGGCGCGCGCGCGCCCATGCAGCCTGATCGCGCCTGCTTACTTGGACAGCGCGACCATGTAGTCCACGGCGGCCTTGACCTCGTCGTCGGTCAGCGATGCACCACCGCCACGGGCCGGCATCATGCCCTTGGAACCGGTGTAGCCCTCGATGGCGTGCTTGTAGAGGGTCTCGTCGCCCTGGGCGATGCGCGGCTCCCAGTCTGCCTTGTCGCCCGGCTTGGGGGCGCCCGCGACACCCGCTGCATGGCACAGTGCGCAGGTCTTCTTGTACACGCTCTCGCCGGCTGCATTCACGGGTGCGGCAGGCGCCGCCGGAGCGGCGGGTGCGGGAGCGGCGGCAACCGGGGCGGGGGCCGCCGCCGGGGCACCGGAGTCGGAACCGCCACAGGCGGCAAGCACCACCGAGGCGAGCGCGGCAAGGATGAAGGGCTTCTTGATCATGGGGTCTCTCCGATTCGTCATGTTGGGTCACGCGAGTACAGCCTGCGAGTCGTTCGCACACTAACGGCATTCCCGTCATATTGGCTTGATGGCCATCAAATTGGGGCGAGGCCTGCTGGCGCTGCGGCAGATCGACGCAGTGCTATGATCCGCCGCCAAGCGCCTCCTGGATGCACCAGCAACCGGGCGGGCAGCGCTTAGACAAACCCACACCAAGCGCATGAATTGCACCTCCCGGACCTGTATTGGCCGATTTGCCCCCTCTCCAACCGGTGCCCTGCATTTCGGCTCACTGGTGGCCGCAGTCGGCAGCATGCTGGACGCGCGCGCGCGCGGCGGACGCTGGCTGCTGCGCATCGAGGACGTGGACACGCCACGTGCCGTGCCGGGCGCGGCCGATCGCATCATCACCACGCTGGCGCGCTTCGGCTTCGAATGGGACGGCGACATCGTCTGGCAATCCCGGCGTGGAGAGGCCTACCGCCATGCATTTGATACCTTGGTCGCCGCGGGCATGGCCTATCCCTGCGCCTGTACCCGTCGCGAGCTAGCCAATGCACCGCTTGCCCGCGACGGTTCGCGCCGCTATCCAGGCACGTGCCGCGACGGCCTGGGAGCGGGTCGCAGCGCACGCGCCTGGCGGGTACGGGCCGAGGGCGTGATCCGCTTCAACGACCTGGTCCAGGGACCGCAATCGCTCGAGCTCGCGAGTGACGCCGGCGATTACGTCGTGCTGCGTGCGGACGGCCTGTTTGCATATCAGCTCGCCGTGGTCGTAGACGACATTGCGGCGGGCGTCACCCACGTGGTACGCGGCGCAGACCTGTTGGACTCGACCGCACGCCAGATCCACCTGCAGGGACTGCTCGGGGCTCCGCCACCAACTTACGCACACCTGCCGCTTGCGACCAACGCCGCGGGAGAGAAACTCTCGAAACAGACACTGGCGCGTGCGATCGACGACGCCCCCCCCTCCGCGGCGCTGCTCGCTGCACTGCGCTTCCTCGGCCAGGCGCCGCCACCGACACTGGCGTCCGCGCCCCTCGCGCAGATCTGGGCGTGGGCGCTCGCCCACTGGTCGATCGACGCCGTGCCTCGCTGCCGGCAGGCCGTGGCAACGGCCTTCTTCTGAGCCTCCGGCCAAGCGCAGGAATCAACGCGGAAGGACTCCCGGACGACGCTCGTGCGCCACACTCAGTGCACCCGGCCCAGCCCCGCCAGACCAATCGCAAGACGCACGCACTGGTAGGCCAGCCAGCTCAGACCACGGCGCAGCAAGGGCAGGCGGCGCCAGTCGCTTGCCCTAAGCTCCTGCGCGCCCTCGGCCATCGCAGCCTCCAGGCTGCCGCGCAACTGGCGTGCAAAGCCGACATCATCCACCACCACGTTGGCCTCACGCGCGAGCAACAGGCTGAAGGCGTCGATGTTGCTGGAGCCCACGGTTGCCCAGTGGTCGTCGATCACCGCCACCTTGGCATGCAGGTGACTGCGGTGGTACTCGAACAGGCGCATCCCGCAGGCCAGAAAGTAAGGGTAGAGCGCACGCGTGGCGTAAGCCTGCATCGGATGGTCGGCCAGCCCCTGCAGCAGCAGGGTGATGCGCACGCCGCGCGCAGCGGCTTCGGCGAGCGCGTGGCGAAAACGGCGGCCCGGAAAGAAGTAGGCGTTGGCGATCACGATGTCCCGCCGCGCGCGCGCGATCGCCTCGAGATAGGCCTCCTCGATCGCACGCCGATGGCGCAGGTTATCGCGCAGCACGAAGGCAGCGCGGATCTCGCCCGCTGGCTCTGTGCGGGCCTCGGCACGCAAGGGGTGGTGCTCGCGACGCTGGAAGCTGGCCCAGGCCACAAGCCGCCACAAGCGATGCGCCGAGGCGAGAATGGGCTCGAGCAGCGGCCCCTCCACCTTCACGGCGTAGTCGTAACGCGGATGCTGTACACCATGCGGCTCGTAGTCATCGATGATGTTGATGCCACCGACGAAGGCTTCGCAGCCATCAATGACGACAAGCTTGCGGTGCAGGCGGCGCAGACGGTGGCGCTGCAGCGAGAAGCGACGCAACTCACGGCGGTAGATCAGCACCTGCACTCCGGCATCGCGCAATCGCGACTCCAGCCCGGCGACGAAGCTGCGCCCGCCAAATCCGTCCACCATCACGCGCACCGCCACGCCACGCGCCGCTGCCCGCGCCAGCGCATCGGCAATGCGCCGCCCGCTGCGGTCGTCCTCGAAGATATAGCTCTGCACGAAGATCTCGAGCTCCGCACGCTCGATCGCAGCCTCGAGGGCGGGGAAGTACTGTTGCCCGCTCTCCAGCAGCGCCACCGCGTTGCCGGCCAGGAACTGCATCAGCGCTCGGGCTCCAGGTCGGCGGTGAGCGCGGCATGGTCGGAGATCTGCGCCCAGGGCGCACCGTAGTGCACCTGCGCCTGGCGCACGCGGAAGCCACGCACATAGATGCGGTCGAGACGGAAGAAGGGCAGCGCACTGGGAAAGCTGCGCGCCGGCCGCCCCCGCCCCGCACCGAAGGCCTCGGTAAGGCCGAGCCTGGAGCCGAGCAGGTCGTCGGCATGATTGCGCCAGTCGTTGAAGTCACCGGCGATGATGAGCGGGGTGTCGCCCGGTGCGAGCTGTTCCATGCGCTCGGCCAACGCCGCCATCTGTCGCCGCCGGCTGCCGGCCATCAGGCCCAGGTGCACGCACACGCAGTGCACCGGCGTGTCGAACTGCGGCATCTCGACCTCGCAGTGCAGCAGGCCGCGGCGCTCGAAGCGGTGATCCGATACATCCTGGTTCGCCGTGCTGAGGATGAGGTGGCGGCTGAGGATGGCGTTGCCGTGGTGGCCGTGGTCGTAGACCGCATTGCCGCCATAGGCGGTCTGGTGCCAGGCATCCTCGGCGAGGAACTCGTGCTGGGGCTGCAGCGGCCAGTCGGGATGGCGTGCCGGGTGGCCGAGGTGCAGGCCCTGCACCTCCTGCAGGAAGACGAGGTCCACGTCCAGGCTACGCAGGCGCTCCCGCAGTTCATGCACCACCATGCGGCGGTTGAACTGCGAGAAGCCCTTGTGGATGTTGTAGGTGCAGATCCTGAGCGTCATCGCCGCCGCACCCCGTCGGCCTCGATCAGGACACGGCGAGCATGCGGTCGAGCGCAATGCGCGCCAACTCCGCCTCGTGCTCGGGCACCTTGATCTGGTTCACCACCTTGCCCTCGGCAAGGTTCTCCAGCGTCCACGCAAGATGCTGTGGGTCGATGCGCTGCATCGTCGAGCACATGCACACCGTGGGTGCCATGAACTGCACCACCTTGCCCTGCGGCTTCATCTCCTCGGCCAGCCGGCTCACCAGGTTGAGCTCGGTGCCCACCAGCCAGTGGGTATTGGGTGGCGCCTGGGTGATGGTATTGAGGATGAACTCCGTGGAACCGACGTAATCGGACTTCTGGCACACCTCGAGCATGCTCTCCGGGTGGGAGATGACGAAGCCGTCGGGGTGCTTTTCGCGCCAGCGGTCGATATGCACAGGCTGGAACATCTGGTGCACCGAGCAGTGGCCCTTCCACAGCAGGACCTTCGCCTTGCGGATCTGCTCGGGCGTGAGGCCGCCATACTCGAGGTCGGGATCCCACACCACCATCTCGTCGAGCGGAATGCCCTTCTTGAAACCGGTCCAGCGCCCGAGGTGCTGATCGGGGAAGAACAGCACCTTCTCGCGCTTGGAGAAGGCCCAGTCGAGAATGGTCGGCGCGTTGGTCGAGGTGCACACGATACCGCCGTGCTCACCGCAGAAGGCCTTGAGATCGGCTGCCGAGTTGATGTAGGTGACCGGCGTGATCAGCGCGTCGGGCGTATCGAGCACCTCGGCGAGTTCACGCCAGCAGCGCTCGACCTTGGCCAGGCTCGCCATGTCGGCCATCGAACAGCCGGCCGCGAGGTCGGGCAGGATGGCAACCTGGCTGGGCTTGGACAGAATGTCGGCCACCTCGGCCATGAAGTGCACACCACAGAAGACGATGAACTCGGCGTCGGTCTGCGAGGCCAGGCGGGCGAGCTTGAGCGAGTCGCCGGTGAGGTCGGCGTGCTGGTAGACGTCAGCGCGCTGGTAGTGGTGGCAGAGCAGCACCGCCCGCTCGCCAAGCCGGGCGCGGGCGGCGCGGATGCGCGCCTGCGCCTCGTCGTCGGCGAGCACGTTGAAGCGGTCGAAGCTGATGGTTGCAACTTGCATGATGCGGGTCCGGGTCCTTGCGAGAGGTTCGAGGCCTGGGGCGCTGCGCGCCCTCAGCCCTGCTGCCAGGGCAGGTTGGCGTGGCGCCAGCCGCCGATGTTGTTGCGCTGCCCACTGGCATCGCGATCACCCTCGAAACCCTCGAGGATGTTGTAGCAGTTGCCATACCCCGCCACCGACGCGGCCTTGGCTGCGGAGTCCGAGCGAGCACCGGAGCGGCACAGGAACATGACCAGCGCCTCCGGGTCGACCTGATGCTTGAGCTGGGTCATGAAGTGCGGGTTATCCTGCATCGAGGGGTAGGTCTTCCACTCGATCTCGACCGCTCCGGGCACACGCCCAACCCAGTCGAGCTCGGCACGGGTACGCACGTCCACGAGTCGCGCCCCCGGGGCAAGCTGCATGACCTGCCACGCCTCGGCGGGCGTGAGCGCACCCTGGTAGGGCACGCCCAGGTTCTCCGCACGCTCGCGTGCAAGCGTCAGCAAATCAGAGAGGGTCCCCATGCGATCATCCGTCCACAGTCGAAAGTCGGCGAAGTATAGCGCGTCCTCCATGCCATGAAGCCTCACGGCCCCGCCCCCCATACTCAGCTGCCGCCGATGCGGCATCAACCGCCCGCGGCCGATCAGGCCCGCAGCCGTGGCATCCGGCGTGCAACCCTGATCGCCATCGTCACCAACGCCAGCCTGGCCATCAGCCAGGTGGTGGTTGGCCTGTTCGCGAACGCCTTCAGCCTGGTTGCCGATGCGGCTCACACGCTATCGGACCTCGTCACCGACCTGATGGTTCTGATCGCCGGTCAGCAGAGCGCGCACCCGGCCGACCTCGACCACCCCTACGGCCATGGCCGCATCGAGACGGTAACGACCATGGTACTGGGCGTCGTGCTCGCGACAGTGGGCATCGGCTTCCTGTGGAGCTCGGGCCTGCGCCTGCAGGATATTGAAGCCCTGCCCGCACTGCACCCTGCAGCACTGCTGATGGCGCTGCTTACCCTGGCCGCCAAGGAGGGCCTGTTCCGCTACACGCTCGCAGCCGGGCGCAGGCTCAAGGCGCCGATGCTGGAAGCCAACGCTTGGCACGCGCGCTCGGACGCCGCGTCGTCACTGGTCGTCGCCGCAGGCATTGGCGGCAGCCTGGCGGGCTACCCCTTCCTCGAACCACTGGCCGCCGCGGTGGTGGGCTTCCTGATCCTGCATATGGGAATCAGGCTCGCACTCAAGGCGGTGCGCGAACTGATCGACACCGGCCTGCCCGCCGAGGAGCTTGCACGCCTGCGCCGCACCATCGAGGACACCCCCGGCGTGATCGGCCTGCACGACATGCGCACGCGGCGCATGGCGGACCGCGTGCTGTGCGACGCGCACGTCCAGGTCAGCCCTCACATCACCGTGTCGGAGGGCCATCGCATCTCGGACGCGGTCTATTTCCGGGTACGCGACGCCCACCCCGAAGTCCGCGACGTACTGGTGCATATCGACCCCGAGGACGACACCGACCTGCAGGTGGTGCCTGCCGGCCCGGTTCCCGAGCGCGCCGAAGTGCTCGCCGACGTCCGCCTGTTGCTCGGACCGGAAGTCCCGCAGCCAAAGCGCGTCCAGATTCACTACTTGGGCCAGCGCCTCGAGGTGGAGCTCTTCCTGCCCCCAGCCCTGGACCAGGGGCAAGTTACAGCCATCCGCAACCGTGTGGACGCGTGGCTCGAAGAGCACCCGCACTACCGCGCAATCAGGCTGCTCCAGGAGATTGCACCATAATGGTGCATTCAATCCATATGATGCACTATTATGGTGCACACCTCTTGAGGAATGGGCACCGCTTTCGAGCACTTGCCCTTGTGGCACAATGACTCGCCAGCCCGCTAGCGCCTGGCACGCTTAGTGCTTATACGCCTCACACGAATCCGGCGCATCGATCTCGTACCGCTGCTCCACCCGCTCAACGCAAAGACCGCCTCATCTCACCAGGAGTGAAAATGAACGCCCAAGACGTCATGAAAATGATTCAGGAAAACGAAGTGCGCTTCGTGGACCTGCGCTTTACCGACACCCGCGGCAAGGAACAGCACGTCGGCCTGCCGGTTTCGGCCTTCGAAGAAGAGCACTTCGAGCACGGCCACCCGTTCGACGGCTCGTCGATCGCCGGCTGGAAGGGCATCCAGGCTTCCGACATGGTTCTGATGCCCGAGCCTTCGTCCGCCTACATCGACCCCTTCTTCGATGAAACCACGCTGGTCATCACCTGCGACGTCATCGAGCCGTCGGACGGCAAGGGTTACGACCGCGATCCGCGCTCGATCGCCAAGCGCGCCGAGGCCTACCTGAAGAGCACCGGCATCGGCGACACCGCCTTCTTCGGCCCCGAACCCGAGTTCTTCATCTTCGACGCCGTCGAGTGGTCGGTCGACATGTCGGGCGTGTACAGCAAGATCATCTCGGAAGAGGCCGCCTGGTCCACCGCCGACAAGTTCGAAGGCGGCAACACCGGCCACCGTCCGCGCGTCAAGGGCGGCTACTTCCCGGTACCCCCGGTCGACAGCCTCAACGACGTGCGCGCCGCCATGTGCCTCGCGCTCGAAGCCTGCGGCGTGCCGGTCGAAGTGCACCACCACGAAGTGGCCAACGCCGGCCAGTGCGAGATCGGCACCAAGTTCAGCACGCTGACCAAGCGCGCCGACTGGACCCAGGTGCTCAAGTACATCGTGCACAACGTCGCGCACCAGTACGGCAAGACCGCCACCTTCATGCCCAAGCCCATCGTCGGTGACAACGGCTCCGGCATGCACGTGCACCAGTCGATCTGGAAGGATGGCCAGAACCTGTTCGCGGGCAACGGCTACGCCGGCCTGTCCGAGACCGCGCTGTACTACATCGGCGGCATCATCAAGCACGCCCGCGCGCTCAACGCCATCACCAACCCGGGCACCAACTCGTACAAGCGCCTGGTGCCGCACTACGAAGCACCGACCAAGCTGGCCTACTCGGCCCGCAACCGTTCGGCCTCGATCCGCATCCCCTACGTCGCCAACCCGAAGGGCCGCCGTATCGAAGCGCGCTTCCCGGACCCCCTGGCCAACCCCTACCTGTGCTTCGCGGCACTGATGATGGCGGGCCTGGACGGCATCCAGAACAAGATCCACCCGGGCGATCCGGCCGACAAGAACCTGTACGACCTGCCGCCGGAAGAAGACGCGCTGATCCCGACCGTGTGCACCAGCCTCGAACAGGCGCTGGAGTACCTGGACAAGGACCGCGAGTTCCTGACCCGTGGCGGCGTGTTCTCCAATGACTTCATCGACGCCTACATCACGCTGAAGATGGAAGAGGTGGACCGCATGCGCATCACCACCCACCCGGTGGAGTTCGACATGTACTACAGCCTGTAAGCCGAGCGCTACGGGACATCACGAAAGGGACGGGCATTGCCCGTCCCTTTTTTCTGGGGTCTAATCCAGGCTCGTCCCGCACGGTTTCGGGCCGGGCTGCGCCACTGCGCAGCCGCACTCCACCCCGGCAAAAAGCGCATGCGAACGTCAACACTCCTGCCTCTGGCACTGCTCGTACTCCTGCCATCTGCCGCCCAGGCGGACATCTTCAAGTGCACCGACGCCGACGGCCGCATCACCTATACCAATGACCGCAGCCTCGGGCGCGGCTGCGTACGCCTTGAGTCGGACCTGCCGGTGTCTTCGGTCCCGGCGCCAGTTCGCCGCCCGGCGGCAACCACCCCCCAAGGCAGCTCCAGTCCTGGCGCCTTTCCGCGCGTCAGTCCCGCCGACCAGCGCAGCCGAGACGACGCACGCCGCGAGGTGCTGAGCAACGAGCTCGCGGGCGAGGAGTCCGCGCTTGCCGAGGCCGAGAAGGCGCTTGCCGAGCAGGAGTCGATCCGCCATGGCGACGAGCGCAACTACCAGAAGGTGCTGGACCGGCTGCAGCCATTCAAGGACAAGGTGGAACTGCACAAGCGCAACATCGAGGCACTACGTCGGGAGATCTCTGGCCTGCGGTAGGCCCAATGCATGGCGCGCATCTTGCTTATGAATTGCCGTAACTTCTGGACGCGCCCATGCCATCGCCCCCCTTACACGCTGCCAACGGCCCCTTTGCAGGACTCGAACTGCTGTCGTCGGCGGTCGTCCTGGTCGACGGCAAGCTCTTCATCCGCTACATCAACCCGGGCGCGGAGAACCTGTTCGCGATCAGCCAGCGCAAGCTGATCGGTCAGCCGCTCGCCCGCATGCTGGGCGCACCGCCCGGATTGTCCGCCGCGCTCGACAACGCCCTGCGCACCAACTGGAGCTATACCGGACAAGACCTGACGATCACACGCAACGGCTCGGAACCGATACGGCTCGACTGCACGGTCACGCCGGTCGAGACCTCCGGCGTGCGGCTGCTGCTGGAGTTCCGCCCGATCGACGCCCAGCTGCGCGTCGCCCGTGAAGAGCAGCTGCTGCACCAGCAGCAAGCCAACCGGGAGCTGATCCGCAACCTCGCCCATGAGATCAAGAATCCGCTCGGCGGCATCCGTGGCTCTGCACAGCTGCTTCAGCACGAACTCGATGACCCGCAGCTGCGCGAGTTCACCGACGTGATCATCGCCGAGGCCGACCGCCTGCAGGACCTGATGAACCGTCTGCTCAGCTCGCACAGCATGATGCGCCCGGCGCCATTGAACATCCATGACGTGCTCGAACGCGTACGCCGGCTGATCCTGGCCGAGTTTCCTCAACTCAGCATCCGACGCGACTACGACCTCAGCCTTCCGGAACTCACGGCCGATCGCGAGCAACTCATCCAGGCCACGCTAAACATCGTACGCAATGCCGCCCAGGCGCTGGAGGGCCACGGCGAGATCCTGCTGCGCACGCGCATCGCACGCCAGGTCACGCTCGCCAAGCGTCGCTTCAAGCTGGCACTGGAATTGCAAGTGATCGACAACGGCCCCGGCATTCCAGCAGAGATCCGCGACAAGATCTTCTATCCGCTGGTGTCGGGCCGGGACGGCGGGAGCGGGCTGGGCCTGTCCCTGGCGCAGAGCTTCATCGAGCAACATCAAGGCATGATCGACGTGGACAGCCGCCCGGGGCGAACCTGCTTCTCGATCCTGCTGCCGATTTCCGAACGCACCTGAACGGGTCACCGCCAGCCCCCCCCTGGGGCTGAGGTGCCCGACAGGCGCACAAAAACAGTGCATTTGATATGAATACAGTCTGGATCATCGACGATGACCGCTCGATCCGCTGGGTGCTCGAGAAGGCACTCAGCCGCGAAGGCATCAACCACGCCAGCTTCAGCTCCGCAAGCGACGCCCTGGCCGAGCTCGAAGCCACCCCCCACCCGCCGGCGGTGCTGCTGTCCGACATCCGCATGCCCGGCGAGTCGGGGCTCGACCTGCTGCAAAAGGTCAAGACCGGCCACCCTCACCTTCCGGTCATCATCATGACTGCGTACTCGGACCTGGACAGCGCGGTATCGGCGTTCCAGGGCGGCGCCTTCGAGTACCTGCCCAAGCCCTTCGACGTTGACCAGGCGGTCGCACTGGTACGCCGCGCCCTGGAGCAAGGTGCGCACCAGAATGGTGCGGCAGAAGATACGGCCGTCGCGCCCGAGATCCTCGGCCAGGCACCATCGATGCAGGAGGTTTTCCGTGCCATCGGCCGTCTCGCCCACTCCCACGCCACCGTACTGATCAACGGCGAGTCGGGCAGTGGCAAGGAACTGGTCGCACGGGCGCTGCACCGCCACAGCCCTCGCCGCGACGCCCCCTTCATTGCCATCAACACCGCGGCCATACCGCGCGACCTGCTCGAGTCCGAGCTCTTCGGCCACGAACGCGGCGCCTTCACCGGCGCCGCCACCCAACGCCGCGGTCGCTTCGAGCAAGCCGATGGCGGCACCCTGTTCCTCGATGAGATCGGCGACATGCCGGCAGAGCTGCAGACCCGGCTGCTGCGCGTTCTGTCCGATGGCCACTTCTACCGAGTTGGTGGCCAGCAGCCGATCCGCTCGAACGTGCGCGTCATCGCGGCAACCCACCAGGACCTGGAGGAGCGCGTTCGCCAGGGCCTGTTCCGTGAGGACCTCTTCCATCGCCTGAACGTCATTCGTCTGCGCCTCCCTCCCTTGCGCGAGCGGCGCGAGGACATCCCGCTGCTCGTTCGCCACTTTCTGCAAAAGAGCGCCCAGGAGCTGGGTGTCGAGCGCAAGCGCATCTCGGATGCCGCACTCGAGTACCTGCAGGCACAGCCCTTCCCGGGCAACGTCCGCCAGCTCGAGAACCTGTGTCACTGGCTGACGGTGATGGCCCCGGCACAGATCGTGGAAGTCACCGACCTACCGCCGGAGATCCGCGACCAACCCGGGCGCGAGGCACCAACGAGCTGGATGGAAGGACTGGGTGCGGAAGCCGACCGCCTCATCGCCACCCACCCAGGTGAGGTGTTCGACCGCCTCACGCGCGAGTTCGAGCGCACACTCATCCGCCGCGCCCTGGCGGCCACCGGCGGACGCCGTATCGAGGCTGCACAACTGCTCGGCATCGGTCGCAACACGATCAGCCGCAAGATCCAGGAACTCGGCATGGACGACGTGCGCAACGGCGACGACGGCGAGCACTGAACACAAGCGGGGCGGGCGGGACACTCGTGCGCAAGCACGGGATGGCGGATAATGCGGCGATCTCAATGTTTGCCGGACTCCCGCCTTGTCATCGTCCAAACCTCAGACGGCTGCCCCAGCGCAGTCGTCCGCAGTGCCTGATGCCTCACCCGCCTCCCGCGAGATCGAAGCACGACGCGCGCTCGAGCACCGGCTCGGACGGCTGGCCGACAGTTTCGTGATCGATTGGCGTGCTCACTGCACCTCCACCAACAGCGCACTGATCGAAGCCACACCGGCTGACGACGGCTTCATTCATGTGCTGATCGCCGACCGCCAGAGCGCGGGGCGCGGCCGCCGCGGACGACAATGGCTGTCCTGGGATGACGGCAGCCTGACGTTCTCGGCATTGTGGCGCTTCGCTCCAGGTGCGCCAGTGCCCGCCGGGCTGTCGCTGGTTGCCGGCCTCGCGCTCGCGCGCGCACTGGAGGAGCTCGGCGCGCAGGGCGTGCAGCTCAAGTGGCCGAACGACGTACTGATCCACGGCGACAAGCTTGCCGGCATCCTCGTCGAGCTCTTGCCCGGCCGTGGCCGCACACCCGCCGCGGTGATCGGCATCGGCATCAACCTGCAGCTCCCGGCAGACGCGCAGGTTCCGGAGCAGCGCGGCGTCACCGACCTTGCACATGCCCTCGACTCGGCGCCTCCGACACGGGCCACGGTTCTGGCCGCCGTGCTCGCGGAGCTGCGCAGCCTGCTCGACACTTACGCCGCCGCGGGCTTCGTCGCCCTGCGCGACGCCTGGCAGCAACGCAACGCCTTCGCCGACCTGCCCGTCTGCATCAGTGGCGAAGCGGAGACACTGCAAGGCATCTGTCGCGGCGTCGACGAGGACGGCGCCCTGCTGCTGGAGACGGCTGTGGGGATGCGCCGCGTACTGGTCGGCGATGTGTCGCTGCGCGCTGGCGGCGGAGGACAGGCGTGATCCTGCTCATCGATGCCGGCAACACCCGCGTGAAGTGGCGGCTCACCGCCGCCGACGCGCCACGGCAGGCCATCGAAGAGGGCGCACTCGCGCATGATGCGATCGGCTCGCTGGCCAGTCTGCGCGCGCGCTACCCGGCCCTGTCGCGGGCCGTGGGCTGCAATGTTGCCGGGGCGGCAATCGCCGCACACCTGGACCAGACCCTGGCGGGCATCGGTATCGAATGGCTACGCCCGGGCGCAAACTGCTGCGGCGTCCGCAACCATTACGAACAACCCGCGCGCCTGGGCGCTGACCGCTGGGCGGCACTGATCGGGGCACGCCAGCTGCACCGCCAGGCCTGCCTCGTGGTCACCGCAGGCACGGCCACAACGATCGACCTGCTGAGCGCCGACGGCGAATTCCTCGGCGGACTGATCCTGCCTGGTGTCGACCTGATGCAGCACGCACTCGCCCACGGCACGGCTCAGCTCCCGCTCGCCGAAGGCCGCTTCACGCTGCAGCCACGACGCACCGTCGATGCCATCCACTCGGGCTGCCTGCTCGCCCAGGCCGGCGCGGTGGAGCGCATGTTCCGCCAGATCGCCAGCCAGCCTCAGGCCAAGTGCCTGCTCGGCGGCGGCGCAGCAGACAGCTTTGCCGGCCTGCTCGACATTCCGCTGCGGCGCGTAGACAACCTGGTCCTGATTGGCCTGGGCGCAATCGCCGCAGCCGGCGAAATTCATCCACAATGACAGCGAACATACTCGCGAAGGGAGAACAAACGATGGAAGCAACCCGCATCCTGCTCGACGCCGCCGACATTCCGACCCACTGGTACAACGTCGTCGCCGACCTGCCGACACCGCCCGCGCCGCCACTCGGCCCGGATGGCAACCCGGCGACACCCGAGCAGATGGGGGCCATCTTCCCCGGCGCCATCCTCGAGCAGGAGATGAGCGCCCAGCGCTGGATCCCGATCCCCGAGCAGGTGCGCGAGATCTATCGCCTGTGGCGGCCGAGCCCGCTGGTGCGCGCGGTCCGTCTCGAGCAGATGCTCGGCACCCCGGCAAAGATCTTCTTCAAGTACGAGGGCGTCTCGCCCGCAGGCTCGCACAAGCCCAACTCGGCCGTGCCGCAAGCCTTCTACAACAAGCAGGCCGGCATCAAGCGCCTGACCACCGAGACCGGCGCTGGCCAGTGGGGCTCGTCGATCGCCTTCGCCGGACAGATGTTCGAGCTCGAGGTGCGCATCTACATGGTCAAGGTCAGCTATGACCAGAAACCTTACCGCCGCCTGATGATGCAGACCTGGGGCGGCGAGGTGTTTGCCAGCCCCTCGCCGCATACTGAGACCGGCCGCCGCCTGCTCGCCGAAGATCCCGATAACCAGGGCTCGCTCGGCATCGCCATCTCCGAGGCGGTGGAAGAAGCGGCCAGCCGCGCCGACACCAACTACACCCTCGGCTCGGTGCTCAACCACGTGGTCTTGCACCAGAGCATCATCGGGCTTGAGGCCAAGAAGCAGTTCGACAAGGTCGGCCTTTACCCCGATGTAGTCATCGGCCCATGCGGCGGCGGCTCGAGCTTCGCAGGCATCGCCTTCCCCTTCCTCGCCGACAAGGCGGCGGGCGACAAGCGTGCCGAGAATCTGCGCTGCGTCGCAGTCGAACCGACCTCCTGCCCCACCCTCACCAAGGGCCAGTACGCCTACGACTACGGCGACGCCTCAGGCTTCACGCCGCTCATGAAGATGTACACGCTCGGGCACGACTTCATGCCGCCGGGCATCCACGCCGGCGGCCTGCGCTACCACGGCGACTCGCCGCTGGTGTCCCAGCTCTTCCACGAAAAGCTGATCGAGGCGGTCGCTGTACCGCAGCTTGCCACCTTCGAGGCCGGCGTGCAGTTCGCGCGTGCAGAGGGCATCATTCCCGCTCCCGAGTCCTGCCACGCGATCCGGGCGGCGATCGACGAAGCGCTCAAGTGCAAGGCCACCGGCGAGGCCAAGACCATCCTGTTCAACCTGACCGGCCATGGGCACTTCGACATGAGCTCCTACGAGCGCTTCCTGTCCGGCAAGCTCGAGAACTACGACTACCCGGCCGAGGCGGTAAGCGCTTCGCTCGCGCATCTGCCCAAGCTGGGCTGATGCCGACGGCGACAGCCGCGGGGCCCGCCAGGCCCCGCGGTCGCCGCCGGCCACCGCCACCCGATCCCGATACGCCTGCCGCATGACCGTTCTGCGCTTTCTGATCATCCTGCTGCTGATGCTCAACATCCTGGCCTTGGCCGCGATACAGGGCTGGCTCGGCACCCCGGCACCGAGCGGCGAACCGGAGCGCATCGCAAACCAGCTCAACCCGGAACACATCCGGCTATCGAGCGAGACCGCCACCGGCGCGCCAGTGGCGGCCGAGCCCGCGGAGCAGACCACGGCCGCATCGCCATCTGCAGACACCAACGGCCTGCTCACCTCCGAGGCAACGCCCTCCCCGCCCGATCCGACGCCCGATCCGGCACGCGAAGCCGAGCCCCCCACGCTTGCCGCCACCGCGCCCATGCCACCCGCCGCAGCGGAGCCGCCGCCTGCCGAAGCCGCGTCGCCACCGACCGTTTGCCAGGCCTGGGGCGGCCTGTCCGCAGACGAAGCGGAGCGGCTCAGCGCGCGCCTGCGCCGCATCGGCGTCACTGCAACACGCAGCCGCAGCGAAACGCCGGACTCTTGGTGGGTACGCATTCCACCGCAACGCAGCCGTGCAGAAGCCGAAGCACGCGTCGCCGAGTTGCGCATCCTCGGTGTCACCGATACTTATATCGTGCCCGAGCCGGGCCCTACACAGTTCGCGGTCTCCCTTGGCGTATTCAAGACCGAGAGTCGTGCTCGCCTGCTGCTCGGACAGCTGCGCGAACGCGGCGTCCGCAACGCCGGCATCGAACCACGCATGACCACCGCCCACCGCATCCAGGCCAGCCTGCCTGTGGCCCAGTTGCGCAACGTCGAGCAGGCTGTCCCGGGAGTGGGCGCAAAGCGCCAGGCCTGCACGCGCTGACGCCCCACGGAACCGCAATGAACGACATCGCCCCACGCCCGTACATCATCGGACTCACCGGCGGCATCGGCAGTGGCAAGAGCGCTGCCGCAGCACATTTCGCTCGTCTTGGCGCCGAGGTGGTCGACACCGACCTCATCGCGCATGGCCTCACTGCGCCCGGCGGCGCAGCCATGGACGCCATCCAGCGTGCCTTCGGTACCTCAATGATCGCCGCCGACGGCAGCCTGGACAGGGCCGCCATGCGTGCAAGGGTGTTCTCGCACCCGGAGGCCAAACGCCAGCTCGAGGCCATCCTGCACCCGATGATCCGAGACGAGAGCGCCCGCCAGTGCCACGCGGCGACTGCCCCCTATGTGATCCTCGCCGTTCCGCTGCTTGTCGAGTCCGGCAGCTACCGTGAGCGCTGCGACCGCATCTGCGTGGTGGATTGCCCCGAACACCTGCAGCTCGAGCGGGTACGCACGCGCAGCGGCCTCGACGAGGCACAGGTGCGCGCGATCATGGCGACCCAGGCCAGCCGCGAGACGCGCCTCGCGGCGGCCGATGACGTGATCGACAACAGCACCAGCCTCGAGGCACTGGAGCAGCAGGTGGCAAGCTTGCACGCACGCTATCTCGCGGCCTCGAGGACGCGTTGAGCACGCAGCCCACTCGCCCTGTGGCGCTCGGGCGCTGTGCTATCATCGCCCCGAACTCAAGCGGCGCGATACTTGCGGATAGTGTCTGGTGATTAGCTACGAATACCCTCTCAACGAACGCATCCGCACGCTGTTGCGTCTCGAGGACCTGTTCGTCAAGATCGCCCACTTCTCCAGCGGCACTGCTCCACAGGATCACCACGTCGCCCTGCAGACGATCTTCGAGACCCTCGAGGTCGCAAGTCGTGCAGACCTCAAGGTTGATCTGGTCCAGGAGCTCGAGCGCCAGCGCCAGATCCTGATGTCCTTCCGCAACAACCCGGACATCTCCGAAGAGGCGCTCGCGGGCGCGCTCTACGAGATCGAGCAGGCCTCCACCGGACTCCTCGCCATGGCTGGCAAGATCGGCCAGTACCTGCGCGAGAACGAATGGCTGATGAGCATCCGCAGCCGGGCCGCCATCCCCGGCGGCGTCTGCCAGTTCGATCTGCCGGCCTATCACTACTGGCTCAACCGTGACCCCGAGGTCCGTCGCCGCGACCTCGACACCTGGATCCATCCGATGGCCCCCATCCGCGATGGCATCGAGATCGTGCTGCGCCTGCTGCGTGCAAGCGGCCGCGCAGAGAGCCAGCTCGCGCGCAGCGGCGCCTTCCAGCTGACAATGGCCGGGCGCACGGCACAAATGGTCCGGGTACGGCTGGAGCGCACGGACGCCGTGGTCCCCGAGATCAGCGCCAACAAGTATGCGCTCAATGTCCGCTTCATGCTGCCGGAGACGGTTGCGCGCCCCCGCCTGGCCGAGCGCGACGTCGCCTTCGAGCTCACCTTCTGCAGCCTGTAGCCCTTCCGTATGAGCCAGCCCGTGCGTACCGTGAACTGCCCGACTTGCGGCAAGCCCGTCGAGTGGAGCAAGGACAGCCAGCACCGCCCGTTCTGCTCCGCACGCTGCCGTCAGATCGACCTCGGGGCTTGGGCCTCGGAGTCCTATCGGGTGCCGACTGCCCCTCCCGACGCGCTGGATGAGGCCGACGGCTTCGCGCCACCCGGCGTCGGCGAAGGTCGCAATCGCTGACCGGCCTAGGCCGACAAGGGCTGAGCCGCAGCTCGCCTGGGCCTTCAGGCGTCTTTCCGCCCCCACACACCGCGTATCGCCGCAATCCCATGCGCCCCTGCATCACGCGCCTCTGACATGTCATTCTGTGTCAGGCCGCCCAAGGCAAAGACGGGCATGGGCAAGCCTTCGATCAGCTCGCCAAAGCGCGCCCAACCCAATCCAGCCTGGTCGGGATGCGTCGCGGTGGGTTGCACAGGACCGAGGAGCGCATAGTCCAGACCCAGCGCAGCCGCATGCTCGAGCTCGGCGCGCGTATGACACGACGCGCCAACCCATTCGAACTCGGGCCTGTCGCTGCTGGCCAGGAGGCGCTGCGCGGTAAGGTGACATCCGTCGGCACCAATGCGGCGAGCCAACTCGAGGTCGGAGTTGACCACCAGCAGCCCTCCGCTGGCCCTGACCCTTTCCAGCGCTGCACGCGCGAAGCGCTCCCGCTCACCGGCGTCCAGCGCCGCTTCGCGAACCTGGACCAGCCCCAGCCCCTGCTGCAGCGCGCGCTCGAGCACACTCAGCTGCTCGGCCGCGCCTATCGCCGTTGCCTGTGTGATACCCATGATGCGCGGCAGGCGTAGCGCCTTCAGGATCGGTCCATTGGCCGGCAGCATGGGGGCAGGCACGGGATCACCCGGCGCGACCCAGGCCAAAGCGCTGTGCACCCTGTCGTTGAGCGTTCCCTGCCAGGCCGCGACTTCGAAGAAATGCAGCCGCACATGCGCATGCTCATACAGATGTTCGCGGCGCAGCCAGGGACGCAGGTGCGTGACGTGGATGCCCAACTCTTCTTCGAGCTCACGGCACAACGCCTGCGCAGGACTTTCGCCACGCTCGACCTTGCCACCGGGGAACTCCCAGTAGCCCGCATAGACAGTGTCGGGAGCGCGCTGCCCGAGCAGGTAGGCACCATCTGCGCGCAGCAGAACGCCTGCCGCTACATCGACCAGCTTGCGCGTCATCGGCCATGCCCCTCGTCATCGAGCCGCCCGGCGTGGTCTCGTGCGAACTGCCAGGCCACGCGCCCGGAACGCGAGCCACGCATCAGCGCCCACTGCAGCGCGTCCTGGCGAGCCGCGGCGATCGCCTTCTTCGGCACGCCGAAGTGCCCGAGCCAATGCGCGACGATATCGAGGTACTCATCCTGGCTGAATGGATAGAAGGATATCCAGAGGCCAAAGCGCTCGGACAGCGAAATCTTCTCCTCCACCGCCTCGCCCGGGTGCAGTTCGCCATCCACATGACGTGCCTGCAGATTCTCATCGTGATACTCCGGCATCAGGTGGCGACGGTTCGATGTCGCGTAGATGAGCACGTTGTCGGACATCGCCGAAACCGAGCCGTCGAGCACGCTCTTGAGGGCCTTGTAGGCATCTTCACCTTCCTCGAAGGAAAGATCGTCGCAAAACAGGATGAAGCGCTCGGGCCGCCCCTCGATCAACTCGACGATCTCGGGCAGATCGACGAGGTCGGTCTTGTCCACCTCAATCAGGCGCAAGCCCCGCGGCGCATACTCGTTGAGGAGCGCCTTCACCAGCGACGACTTGCCCGTACCGCGGGCGCCTGTAAGCAATACGTTGTTGGCCCGGCGCCCAGCGAGGAACTGGCGCGTATTGCGATCGATGCGGGCCTTCTGCTCATCGACATCGTGGAGGTCAGCCAGGGCGATGCGATGCTGCAGGCGAATCGGTCTGAGCTCGGCACGACCGCGGCGGCGCTGCCAGCGGAAAGCGGCCGACGCCGTCCAGTCGGGCGCCTGAACCGGGCCTGGCAACAGGGTTTCGAGCCGCTCGAGCACCTGCTCGGCACGGCGCAGAAGATCTTGCAATTCAGTCATGTCTTGAGGACTCACCATCATCCGGGGGCGAGCGCGGCGCGGCTGGGGGCCGCGGCCTCAACGCCCGCAACACAACCAGCACCAAGGTCAGCGCAACGCCGAGTTCGAGGAAGATCAACCACACATCGCGTCTCCGGCGACCGGCCTTGCACCGGTATACTCTGCCGCATCCGCCCACGAGTTTAACCGATGCACCCGATGATTCCGGCCGCTATCAGACGCCTTGCCCTTGCCTCCACTGTTGCCCTGATCGCCGCGGGCTGTGCACACCAGACCGAAGCCCCGGGGCCTGAAGCGGCCGCACCGACCTGTCCGCCGCCACCTGCCTGCCCAGCCTGTCCGGTCTGCCCTGCGCCTACGCCCGACAAGCCACCGGCGCCAGCCGCCGCCCCCCTGCAACGCGCTGACTGGAGCGCGTTGCCGAACTGGCAACTGGACGACCCGGCGGCAGCCTGGCCTGCGCTGCGGACCTCATGTTCGAAGCTTGTTCGTCAGACAGCGTGGAAGAACGCCTGCACGGCCGCCGAGAGCCTGGGTCGTGCGCCATCGGGCGCCGATGCGCGGCGCTACTTCGAAACGCATTTCGTTCCTTGGCGCCTGGTCAATCCAGACGGCAGCATGCAGGGGCTCATCACCGGCTATTACGAACCGCTCATCCGTGGCAGCCGCACTCGCGGCGGTCGCAACACCTGGCCTGTCCATGGCGTGCCGCGCGACATGCTGACGATCGAGCTGGGCGACGTCTACCCGGAACTCAAGCATCTTCGTCTGCGTGGCCGCGTCGAGGGAAACAAGGTCTTGCCCTACTTCACCCGCGAGGAGCTCGAACAGCGCGGCGCGCAGCTCCCCGCCCCCATACTATTCTGGGCGGATGACCCGATCGACCTCTTCTTCCTGCAGGTGCAAGGCTCGGGCCGGATCCAGTTGCCCGATGGTTCGATGGCTCGTGTCGGCTACGCCGACCAGAACGGACACCCTTACCAGTCCATCGGCCGCTGGCTGGTTGCCAAGGGCGAGCTCAGCCTGGACAAGGCCTCGATGGACGGGATCAAGCGCTGGGCGCAGGACAATCCGCATCGCCTGGCGGAAATGCTGAATGCGAACCCGAGCTACGTGTTCTTCCGCGAGCTGCCCAGTTCAAATGATGGTCCGATCGGTGCTCAGGGCGTCCCGCTCACCGAGGGTCGCAGCATCGCGGTGGATCCGCGCTATGTGCCTCTGGGGGCGCCGGTATTCTTGTCCACCACCTATCCGCTCAGCGACCGCACGCTCAATCGTCTGATGATGGCGCAGGACACGGGCGGCGCGATCAAAGGCGTGGTACGCGGGGACTTCTTCTGGGGCTTTGGATCCGAAGCGGGCCGCGAAGCAGGTCGCATGCGCCAGCAGGGCAGCATGTGGGTTTTGCTGCCACGCGGCATGACACCACCCGCTCTGCAATGAGCGCACGCATGGCACATAAAAAAGGGGGCGACCAGCGCCCCCTCGCGAACAAGCCGAACCCGCCCTAGCGCTTGACGCTGTCCATTGCCTTCTCGAGTTCGGCGGCCGGAACGTAGCCACCGATGCGCGAGCCATCTGCCAGAAAGATGGTCGGCGTACCGCTGATGCGCAGGCTCTGCCCAAGTTCCACGTTGCGCGTGATCACACTGGTGTCGCAAGTCGCCTTGGCCGGCACCTTGCCGTCGACAACCCAGGCGGTCCACGCCTTGCCCTGATCCTTCGCACACCAGATGTTGTTGGACTTCTGGGTCGAGTCCTCACTCAGGATCGGATACAGGAAGGTATAGACGGTGATGTCGTCCATCGCGTCGATCTCCTTTCCGAGGCGCTTGCAATAGCCGCAGTTGGGATCCTCGAAGGTGGCGATCACGCGCGTCCCCTTGCCCTTGACTACCTTGACCGCCTGATCGAGCGGCAGCGTCGAGAAGTCGATCGCAGAAAGCTGATTCAGGCGTGCGCGGGTAACGTCGCGTCGCGTGGCGGTATCGATCACGCTGCCATCAACGATGAAGCTGGCCTTCTCATCCGTATAAACGAGCTGACCGTTCTTGAGCACGACCTCGTAGAGGCCCCCATATGGGGTCTGACTGACAGACTCCACCGCCGGCGCACCGATGAAGGCCTCCATCGCCTTCCTGACCTCATCTTCGCCAGCATGCGCCGTGGAGGTCAGCCCGAGTGCGATCGAAACGGAAAGGAGCTTCACCCGTACGGGCTTCAACAAGGCTTGCATCGAGTTCTCCGAAATATCAAAAGCGACCATGCACGGCGTAACGCACCAATGCGTTTGTTACGACTGGCACGCGGTTCGTAAGGTTCATTCCTGCATTACGCAAGAAGCCAAGCAGGGGGTCCTGGGCACCAAACAGCCGATTGAGCCCGTGGGTCAGATACTGCAGCAGGAAGGGCTCCTCGGCGCGACGGCGCGCGTAACGCCGCAATACCGCAAGCTCACCGACATCGCGCCATGACGGCAGGCTGCCCAACTCCTCAGCCAGCACCTTGGCATCCTGAAAGCCCAGATTGATGCCATGGCCCGACAGCGGATGAATCGCATGTGCAGCATCGCCGATCAAGGCCAACCTTGGTCGTACCACCTCGGCGACACGCATCAGCCTGAGTGGAAAGGCAGCCCGCGGCGTCGCCAGCTCGAGCTCTCCGAGCCGCCGGCCACCGGCCTCCATGACCCGCGCACAGAAGGTATCGTCGTCAAGCTTCATCAGTTCGCCAGCGATCGCATCCGGAGCCGACCAGACCATCGACATCATGCCATGCGCAAGGGGCAACCAGGCGAGCACACCATCCTCTCGAAACCACTGAAAAGCGGTGCCACGATGCGGGCGCTCACAACGAAAGTTGGCCACGACCCCCATCTCGTCATAGGGCGTCGTCTGTGCTTCGATTCCGGCCGCACGACGGAGCCAGGAGTCACGACCGTCCGCTCCGACAGCCAGCGCCGCACTCAGAGTGCGGCCGTCCTCGAGCGTCACGGAAACCCGCCCCTCCTCCTGCAGGAGCGCCACCGGCACTGCCGGACACAGCAGGGTAACGTTGTGCTGCCGCTTCAGACTTTCCCAGAGCTCAAGATGGACCAGGCTGGACTCGCCAATCCACGCCAGCTCGGCCAGCCCACAATCATGGGCCGAGAAGCGGAGCTCACCATTGGCATCGCCATAGATCAGCATCTCGGCCACCGGCTCGAGACGACTCTGATCCAGATGGGACCACACGCCCAGCGCGGACAGGAACGCTGCGCTTGCAGGACTGTAAGCGTAGATACGCTGATCCCAGTCTTGCGGGCGCGATGGCACCGCATGCTCAAGCACCGCGATCTGAAGGCTGCTGCGACGCAAGGCAACTGCGAGCGCTGCGCCGGCCAGACCACCACCAACGATGACGATATCGAACTTCATAGGCTCAGCGATCCCGACGACAGCTGAGCATTTTGCCCCACGCTGGCCCCTGCGTCACGATCTGCGCTCCCTATCGTTCCTTTCGCTGGCCGTTGACGCGCCAAAGCCCTGCTTTCTTTTGAGAGCAGGGCTTTGTTTTGTGGGTTAGTCTGACGATGACCTACTTTCACGAGGGCGGA